>CAYYHM010000009.1:23184-26564 GCA_964471795.1 uncultured Chitinophagales bacterium
CCGATATCATCAGTCTCAAACACCATCACACCCCATCGGTTGAATATGCGAAGACTGATCAGGTTGAAGTTTTCATAGTAGGTAATCAGGAACTGATCATTCCGGCCATCGCCATTGGGAGAAATGGCAGTAGGCACATAGAACTTGGGGCTTGGCAGCACAAACACATTGACTGTGTCCACGTTGCTGCAACCAAACAGATCGGTTCCTACCAGGTAATAGGTAATCGTATCGTCCGGGAAGATGATGGGCTCTGCACTCGTCGTGTCGTTCATCCATAATCCGGGGGACCATACATAGCTGCTGGCACCGGTGGCTTTGAGCACAGCCCGTGCACCCTCATAGATATACAGATCGGGGCCGGCATCCACATTGGGCAGTGGCTGCACCGTAATCGTTACCTGATCTGTGTTAACACAGCCATTGCCATCGACGATGGATACGGTAAACACAGTAGTAACACCCGGCTTAGCGATGGCGGTATCCAGTGAATTATCATCTATCAAGCCGGCAGGCTCCCATCTGTAGCTAACACCATTGGTCGCTGTCAGCACTGCGGACTCACCGATGCATATAGTAGCGTCGGTTCCTGCCAACGGATCCGCCGGTGTGTAGATCCCGATGTTGACTACACCATTGATATCACATCCATTGTTGTCCAGGATATTCACGGTATAGGTACGAGGCTGTGTGGGCGTGATAGTCGGTGTAGCTGTATTGGCACCGGTAATATCCACTTTAGGTTCCCAGTCGAAGGTAACGCCGCCGATGATGTTCAGGGTAACACTTGTGCCCGGACATACGGATGTGTCGTTTGGTATACCTATGCTGGCAGGTGTGGCCACAAATACTTCTGTGCTGGCTTCCGCAAAACAGCCGGCGGCATTGCGAACCCGCACTGTATAAACCGTAGTGTTGGTAGGTGAAGCTACCGGGTTGGCAATGTTGGCATTGGACAGGCCGGTAGCGGGTGTCCACACGTATGATGTACCTCCGGTAGCTACCAGCTGCACATTCTCTCCCAGACAGATTCTACTGTTCGGCGTAACCGTTACCACAGGCAACGCATTGACGGTAACTACTACGGCATCCGTTTGGGTACACCCATTGGCGCCGGTTCCTGTTACCGTATAGGTGGTGGTTGTGGTTGGGTATACTTGAGGATTGAAAACATTCGCATTGCTGATATTAGTCGCCGGCAACCAGGTATAGCTAACTGCACCATTTGCCTGCAAGCCTGTAGTATCGCCAAAGCAGATGGTAACATCGTTACCGGCAGTTACATTGGGACGAGGGTTCACTGTAACCCGCACATTATCCTGATTGGAACATCCGTTGGCGTCCGTAGCTGTTACGGTATAGTTTGTGGTAACAGCAGGTGTAGCCGTTGGGTTAAACACAGTAGCATTATTCAGACCTGTCGGTGGCGACCAGCTCACCGAAGTTGCCGTTGGTGCTGTAACCGTCAGTGGCGTGCTCTCATTGGCACAGATGGTTACGTCGGCACTGGCAGTTACTGCCGGCAATGGGTTGATGGTAATTACGACTGATCCTGTATCCTTACAACCATTGGCATCTTCCACTGCGGCGAAATAGGTAGTAGTAGTTACCGGTGTTGCTACCGGTGTCGGACAGTTGGTACAGGTCAGGTTGGTTCCCGGAAACCAGTTATAGCTGGTAAATCCGTTGGCGAACAACTGCACACTTTCTCCAATACAGATGGCAGTATCCCGCACAAAGTTGCCCGGCTGCAGCTTGTTGACACGCACCAGGACGGAGTCCTTGTTGGTACATCCAATGGCGTCGGTTACTGATACGGTGTACCACCGGTTCAGGTCTGGGAATACGATTGGGTCGGGGCAGGCAGTACAGGTAATGAAAGTATTCGGAGACCAGCTATAGGTAACCCCTCCGCTTACCGGCAGCTGTACGCTGTCGCCATCACAGATGGTGGTGGTACTGAATGGCAGCACGATGGTTGGCAGCTGATTCACAGACACCTGAATAGTGGCAGAGTCGATACAGCCCTTGTTGTCCGTAACCCGAACGGTATACACGGTGGTGTTGGTTGGGCTGGCAAACGGATTATTTACCGTGCTGCTGCTGAGGCTGCCGGCAGGTGTCCAGGAATAGGACTGCGCATTGGGTGAAGATGCCGTAATCCGAACGCTATCGTCTACACAGATGGTCTGGGCGGACGACGCTGTAATTACAGGAAGCGGATTTACATTCACCAAGACAGTACCGCTGTCTACGCAGCCGTTGTTATCTGCTACTACTACCGTGTAGGTGGTTGTACTGGTAGGGCTGGCGACCGGATTGGCGCATCCGGTGCAGCTGAGGGTGGCGGCAGGCGACCAGGTATATTGCGTAAATCCTGAGGCAGTTAGACCTACTGATTCGCCGATGCAGATATCTTGCGTAGGACTGAACCCGCCGTTGGCCAGCGTATTCACCGTTACCCGCACTGAGTCTACATTACTACAACCGTTGGCATCAGTACCCCTAACTGTGTAGGTAGTGCTGGCAGCAGGATGTACCCTGGGCGATGCAGTGGTAGCGCCAATGATGTTGTTATTAGGTGTCCAAACATAGGAGAGACCTCCGGTGGCTGTCAGTGTGACAGTATCCCCGGCACAGATCTGAACGGGATTGCCGGCGTCGATAGCTGGCGGTGGCGTAACCGTAACCGTCACACCGGTATCGATGATACAACCATTGCCATCGGTAATGGTCACCGAGTACTGTGTAGTATTGGCCGGTGAGGCTACAGGATTGAAGATGGTAGCGTTACTCAACGTGCCAGCTGGTGACCATGCATAGGTGCCCCCACCGGTTACACGCAGTTGAGCTACTGTATTGGCACAAATGGTAGTATCCGGTGTGATGGTTACTGCGGCAGGTCCTACAACGGTAACCCGAACCGAGTCTCTGTTGGTACAGCCGATAGCATCGGCCCCGGTCACATAAAAGGTTTTGGTAGTTCCGGGGCTGGCAATCGGGTTACGGATGGCTGTATTGCTCAGGCTAGGATCAGTATCCCACACATAGGTGCTTGCTCCGGTAGCTGACAGTTGCGCTACGGTATTGATACAAATGGTTGTATCATTACCGGCATTGACTGGTGGCAGTGGATTCACATTCACCAAAACAGAGTCCACACCATTACAGCCTGATACCGGATCGGTAATGGTTAGGGTGTACCAGGTGGTAACTGCCGGCCATACATCTGGATTGGCTACTGTAGGATCAGAGATATTCGTTGCCGGTGCCCACTGGAAGGTAGCTGCCGAAACCGGTGTTGTACCGTTGAGTGAAACCGTATCGCCCGGGCAAATGGTATCACCCAGTCCGGCATCAACAGAAACAGCATTCAGGAA
>CAYYHM010000009.1:26664-35154 GCA_964471795.1 uncultured Chitinophagales bacterium
GTAGTCGTCTTCGTTGTGGTACATCCCGAAGCATTGGTAACCGTCAGCTGATAAGGGGTAGTGACGGCTGGTGTAGCTACCGGATTCAGGCAGGTATCGCAGCTGAGCCCCGTAGATGGTGTCCACTGATAGGTTACACCATTGGTCTGCGCAGGTATCGTAAACGCTTGCCCCTCACAAACCGTATAGGTGGTGGCGAGGTTGATAGCTGGATTCGAGCTTATGGTTACCGGTTGGAAGATAGTGTCACGGCAACCCTTACTGGATTCTATTACCAGCCGGACATTAAAGGTGCCGGCTGTAGTCCACCGGGGAGCAGGACTGGGTTGGCCACTGGTTGATGGTGTAGCAAACGGAAAATTCCATATCCAGAAGTCAACCGTACCGTATGTGAGATCAGAGGTGTCCGTGAACTGTACCGGCTGATTGATACATCGTGGCAATGAGGTCGCAAAGCCGGCATTGATCACCGGATATACGATTACCGTGCGGTATACCGTATCAGCACAGATAAAGCCTTTATTGATAATCAGGGTTGCTGTAAAGGTGCCTGTATCCGGATACACATACGTCGGATTCTGTGCATTGGAAGTGTCGTTGGTGATACCTGGTACTCCGAAATCCCACCAATAGCTGGTAGCACCTGTGGAGCTATTTTGGAATGTAACAGAAAAGTCGTCACAACTGGCAATCACGGGTATACCCAGCGCCAGACTTGTGTAACTGGTGTTTACGTTGGCCTGATTCTGCGTATTACAGGTCGTCACCGTCATCTGTACATCACGACGGTATTCTCCAATCTTCACGCCGTTGCGAAATTCATCCATACATACCGTGAATACCCATTTACCATTCAGGTTAGGGGTTCCGGAAACAAAACCGGTAGTCGGATTGATGCTCAATGCAGGATTGGCAGATGCAGGGTTGTTGAACGTATAAGGATTCTGGTAAGGTACGGAATTGAAAGGTGGTGTCGCCGGTGTATTGTTTAACGCCTGACAAAACCTGTAGGCAACAGAATCTCCGTCGATGTCGATAGCAGAGTTGTTATAGTTTAGTGGCTCATTGATGCATACAGAAACAGGAGGACCATTGATGAACTTGGGTGAGTTATTGCAGCCATAAATGGCCGGATCGGAAAATTCCGCATAGATGGACTGCCCCGGCTGCCCTACCAGATTGCTGGTAGTGTTCCTGTTTCCATCCTGTTCATATATCTGATAAGATGAGCCGTTGGCTAATGTTGTCGTAACAGCATATACCCCTTCATCGATCCCGGAGTTTGGGGGTGGCACCAGACAAGGGTTGGTAACTGGCGGTGCCAGCTGTTGATTGTAAGCCGTTTGCACCACTACAAGATTCTGAACATTACCGGTAGCCACATTACGGACGACAATGGGGTAATTCGCTGCAAGCGGAACCCCTGTTACATCCCTGTATTTGCGAAGAATAATCCGGAACTGATTGCCCCCGATACACTCCACTTCAAATACACCTCCGGCAAGGTGAGTAGCCATGGTATCGGTAAGGGAGCTCAGTATCGCAATCAGGAGTAGGATTCTCTTCATAGTTGACGTTTTCCTGTAGGCAAAAGAATCGCTAAAAATAACGGTTCTATACGAATAGGTAAAACACCACCAAACCAATTAAGTTCCAGCGGTTTACAGGCAAAAACAAACACTTACTCGCCTGATAGCTCCCTGAAAAACGTCGAAAAACCCACCTATATGCCTACCGCAACAGGGTTATGTTCCCTTGCCGGAGCAGCGGATTGCCGATATCGTCCGCACCTTCCAACCAGTATACATACGTGCCCATAGGTGCCGGCTGGCCGTCGGCTGTGAGGCCCGACCACGGCTGGCCGATGTTGTCTGTCTGATACACAAGCTCACCCCAACGGTTGAAGATCTTCATGGACAGCAGATTGAAGTTTTCCGGAAACTGCACGGTAAACACGTCATTTTCACCATCACCATTGGGTGAAAAAGCATTGGCCACAAAGAACTTGGGCGTAGGCAGCACAAAAATGGTCACCGAATCGATCTGCTGACAGCCAAAAGCATCCGTACCCAACACATAATAGGTGATGGTATCTTCCGGATAGGCAAAGGTCCTGTCCGACGTAGTATCACTCACCCATAGGGAAGGCCACCAAACGTAACTGGCCGCACCGGTGGCTTGCAGCACTACCGGCGATCCATCATAGATGGAGATGTCAGGTCCTGCATCTACATTGGGCAACTGAATAACCGTGATGGTTACCTCATCGCTATTCGGACAACCGTTGGCATCAATTATAGATACCGTGTATACCGTGGTTTGTGCCGGAGAAGCTGTGGTCATTGCTGCTGAGGCATCTGCCACATCGCCTGCCGGCGTCCACGCATAGGAAACCCCATTAGTAGCAGTTAATGGGATTACCTCACCAAAACAGATGGTCGTATCTATTCCAGCTACCGGGTCGGCCGGCACAAAGATGGTGATGGTTACATCATCCCGGATATCGCATCCGTTGGCATCTACAATGTCCACCGTGTAGGTGCGTGTCTGTGAAGGCGTCACCACCGGAGTCGCCGTTTGTGCCCCTACTATATCCAAAACAGGGGACCAGTTATAGGTAACGCCACCGCTGGCTGATAGCTGTACGGATTCGCCCGGGCAAACTGACGTATCAGCAGTAATCGTTACACTGGCAGGCGATGCCACCGTTACGGTGACGGTGGCTTCATCCACACAACCAGCTGCATTGGTGCCTACTACCGTGTAGGTGGTTGTCTGCGATGGGGTAGCTACCGGATTGGCAATGCCGGAATTGCTCAGCCCTGTTGCCGGACTCCACTGATAACTGATGGCACCGGAAGCGGTCAGCTGCACATTGTCGCCAATACAAATGGTAGTGGCGGGCGTTACTGTGATCACCGGAAGTGTATTCACCGTTACCGTTACCTGATCATCGCGGGTACACCCATTGGCAGCCACACCTCTTACGGTGTAAGTGGTGGTTGATGACGGATAGGCCAATGGATTGGGGCAATTGTTGCAGGACAATCCCCCGGCAGGTGTCCATGTGTAGGACACAGCGCCGCCTGCGTTCATTTGGACCGTATCGCCTACACAAATGCTTACATCGTTACCTGCATTGGTGTTGGGTCGCTGGTTTACCGTAACAACTACCGTATCCCTATTCTTACAGGTGTTGGCATCTTCAACCGCCAACACATAGGTGGTGGTGATGGATGGCGATGCAGTAGGAGTAGCGATGGTTGCATTATTCAATCCGGCTGACGGTGTCCAGGTAAACACAGTTGCTGTTGGCGCCACCCCTGTCAACTGAGCATTGTCACCCGAGCAGATGGTAGCATCAGGACCGGCACTTACCACAGGTAATGGATTAACCGTAACCGTAACTCCGGCCGTATCGCGGCATCCATTGGCGTCAGTTACCTGCACACTGTAGGTGATGGTAGATGAAGGCGTGGACAGCGGTGTTGGGCAGTTGGTACAACTGAGATCCGTTGCAGGCCACCAGCTATAACTCACCCCACCATTGATGCGCAGTCTGGCTGCACCATTGATACAGATCGCTGTATCAGGGCTTATGTTGCCGGCTGCTGCATTCACTGAAATCTCAATTGAATCGTTGTTTACGCAGCCATACTGATCAGTTACCTGCACCGTGTATTGCGTGGTCACCAACGGGAAGGCTTGCGGATCGGGGCATGTGGTACAAGTTAGCGAGCCACCCGGCAGCCATTGATAGCTGATACCTCCGGTGGCAGTGAGTTGTGTGCTGTCGTATTTGCATACATAAGGACTCACCGAAGCGACTGTTACAACCGGCAATGGCATTACTGTAATCGACTGTGAGGCAGTGTTCTTACAGCCATTACCATCTGTAACCTGTACCGTATAGATAGTGGTACTTTGCGGACTAGCAGTAGGACTTGGAATGTTGGCAGAACTGAGCCCCACAGCAGGCAGCCATGTGTATTGCACGCCACCTGTTGCTGTTAATGTTGTTTGTGAGCCGATACAGATCGAGTCGTCGCCCACAGTAATACTCGGGGTGGGCAACGGATTCACAGTAATGGTCACTGAGCCTGTATCCTTGCAGCCGTTGGCATCTTCCACGGCAGCAAAATACGTAATGGTGCTGCCTGGTGTAGCTACCGGATTCGGACAGGCGGTACAGGTAAGGTCAGTTCCCGGGAACCACAAATAATTGTTGAAGCCATTGGCAAACAGGGTTACCGACTCGCCGATGCAAATGGCGGTGTCGGCAATGAAGTTGCCTGGCTGCAGCACGTTGACACGTACCTCTGTGGTGGCTGTATTCCGACAACCATTGGCATCGGTACCCCGCACTGTATATATCGTGTTGAGTTGTGGAAAGGCAATCGGATCCGGACAGGTGGTACAGCTCAGGGTTGCTCCGGGCGACCACTGATAGCTTATAGCACCACTTGCTGAGAGTTGAACAGAGTCGCCCTCGCAAATCGTAGTGGTGGCAAAACCGGTAGTCACTGTCGGCAACGGATTTACATTTACCGTTACCGTGGCTGTGTTGCTGCAGCCATTGGTATTGGTGGCTGTAACCGTGTATACCGTTGTTACGACGGGCTTGGCAAACGGTGTTCGTATAGTGGCGTTGGACATGCTACCGGCAGGTGACCAGGAATATGACTGGCCATTCAGCAGATTAACGGCAATTTGCACGCTGTCACCCACGCAGATAGTCTGGGGTGAACTGGCGTTGAGTATAGGCAATGGATTTACGGTAACCAATATGTTGGTGCTATCGGTACAACCGTTGGCATCACTTACCACTACCGTATACCGTGTTGTGGTAGCCGGTGTAGCTATAGGGTTGGGACAGTTGGCACAGCTCAGGCTGGTGGCAGGTTTCCAACTGTAAGAAGTAAATCCACCGGCAAAAAGCTGAACATTTTCGCCGGCACAAATTGCCGTATCGGGGCTAAAGCTGCCATTGGCAACCGTATTGACCACAACCAATACGCTATCCCTGTTGCGGCAACCATTGGCATCGGTGCCCAGCACGGTATACCATCTGTTGGCAGGAGGAAAAACGGTAGGATTCGCTGTATTGGCATTGATAATGTTGGTGTTGGGTGTCCACGAATAGGATACACCTCCTGTAGCAGACAGCTGCACGGAATCACCAAAGCAAATCGGACTGGCACTGCCAGCATCGATGGTAGGTGGAGGGGCCACGGTAACCGTTACATCGGCAGTGTTGTTGCAGCCGTTGGCATCCACAATGGCTACGGTGTAGGTAGTGGTGTTGGCCGGTGTGGCCACAGGAGATGATGTGGCAGCACCTGTTAACGTTGCTGCCGGTGTCCACAAGTAGGACACTCCGCCGGAAGCCGTCAGCTGTGCGCTGCTACCGGCGCAAACAGTAGTGTCGTTGCTTATAATTACCGTTGCAGGAGAAACCACCGTAACGCGAACACTATCTCTTCTTGTGCAACCAATTGCATCAGAGCCTGTTACATAGAACCACTTGGTGACCGATGGTGTAGCAATCGGGTTGGCGATGGTGAGTGAGGACAGTGCCGGGTCGGCATCCCACACGTAGGAAGTAGCACCTGATGCTTGCAGCTGTGCAGCAGTACCTACACAAATGGTAGTATCGTTGCCTGCATTTACGGGCGGTAGCGGATTGACCGAAACACGCACGGTATCTGTACCGGAACAACCTGACACAGGATCAGTAATGGTAACCGTATAAGTGGTGGTGGCAGAGGGTGATGCTACCGGATTAGCGATGGAGGTGCTGCTGAGGCCCGTGGCTGGTGCCCAAGACCATGTACCTGCCACCGGTGAGGTGGCGTTGAGCTGTGCATTGCTCCCCGGACAAATGGTCTGGTTGGCACCTGCGTCCACAGACACGGAGTTCAGGAATACCGTAATCGTGTCGCGGTCCACACAACCTGTGGATGGGTTGGTGGCTGTCACTATGTATGTTGTGGCCACTGTAGGAGATGCCGTAGGATTCGGAATGTTGGTGGCACTGAGTCCGGTTGGCGGTGTCCAGCTCCAGGTCATGGCCTGCGGAGCACCTGTATGTACGGCATTCAGCTGTACCGACCCTGTGCCACAGAGAAACTGATCGGGCCCTGCAGAAATGTTGGGCGATGGACGCACTACCACTGTAGTGTTGCGGGTAACCGAACAGCCGGCAGCATTCGTTGCGGTAAGTTGATACACCGTTGTAGATGCCGGTGTAACAATTGGATTCAAACAGGTATCACAGTTCAACCCTGTGGGTGGTGTCCATTGAAAAGAAACCCCGTTGGACTGCGCCGGAATCTGGAACGACTGCTGTTCACATACGTTGAAGGAGTTGGCCAGATTGATGGTCGGATTCGGACTGATGGTTACCGGCTGGAAGATGGTATCGCGGCAACCCTTGCTGGATTCGATGACAAGCCGCACGTTGTAGGTGCCGGCTGCCGTCCATCGTGGCGACGGTGTAGGGGCGCCGCTCGTAGAAGGGGTGGCAAAGGGAAAGTTCCATATCCAGAAGTCTACCGTACCGTAGGTAAGGTTGGACGTGTCGGTGAACGGTATGTTCTGGTTCACACACCTCGGTGGCGTGGTAGCGAAGCCGGCATTGATGACCGGGTAAACGATCACCGTTCGATACACCGTATCTGCACAGATAAATCCCTTGTTGATGATCAATGTAGCCGTAAAGGTGCCGGTATCGGGGTATACATACGTTGGGTTCTGCACATTGGACGTGTCGCTGTTGATGCCTGGAACACCAAAGTCCCAGAAATAGGTGGTTGCACCGGTGGAGGTGTTCTGGAACGTAACGGAATAATCATCACAGCTGGCGATAACCGGAACACCCAACGCCAGACTGGTATAGCTGGTATTCACGTTAGCTACGTTCTGCGTGTTACAGGTAGTCACCGTCATCTGCACATCGCGCCGGTATTCCCCGATCTTAACACCATTGCGGAACTCATCCACACATACCGTAAACACCCATCTACCGCCCAAATTGGGTGTGCCGGACACAAAGCCGGTAGTTGGATTGATGGCCAATGCCGGGTTGGAAGATACTGGATAGGTAGCTGAGTATCCGCCGGAATAGGGTACTGAGTTGAACGGCGGCGCTGCGGGTGCAGTGGTGAGTGCCGCACAAAATCGGTAGGCAAGCGAATCGCCGTCCAGATCAGTGGCAGAGTTGTTGTAATTCAAGGGCTCGTTGATGCATACAGATACCGGAGGACCCACAGTGAACTTCGGAGAATTATTGCATCCGTAAACCCCAGGGTCAGAAAACTCAGCATATATGGACTGTCCTACTTGCCCAACTACGTTCATGGTAGTGTTGCGGTCATTATCCTGATTGTAAATCCGGTAGGCTGATCCATTGGCCATGGTGACCGTGGCCTGATACACCCCTTCGTCAGTACCGGAGTTGGCCGGAGGTATCAGGCAGGGGTTGGTTACCGGCGGCTGAAGCGATTGGGTATATGCTATCTGTGTGGCTGTATAGTTGTTGTTAGTCCCCGTAGTAGCATTTCGCACAATGATCGGATAAGTAGCCGCTAAGGGGATTCCCGATTGGTCCCGGTACTTGCGCAAGATGACCCTGAATTGGTTGCCCCCGATACACTCAACCTCAATCACTCCACCTGCCAGGTGGGTAGCATGCAACTGGTCTATGGCAAACAAAACCAGAACGAGCAGTAATAATCTCTTCATAGAAAGTCCCCCAAACTATGTCCCTGACAAAATATTTGCCAGCAGGCTGATTACCAGCCAATTCATAAAAATACAACCCTCCCTGAATTATTCAAATGTGGCTACTGTATAGGATATTACCGATTGATCGCCATCAAATGCATCCAAAAGGCTGCTAAGGCCGAAAAAAACCTGCCGATGACCGTGGTTACCTTTTTCAAGCCATATGTATAACTATTACCTTTGATACGCTATGCCGATACTTGGTAACGTGGTAAAGCGGGCATTACAGATCCGCAAAAAGATACGGTTCACCCAGGGTGAACCCATGAAATACCAGATACGGGTACTCAAAAAACTGCTGACTGCCGCTAAGGACACCACCTTCGGCAGACAATATGACTTTGCGGGTATATTGAAGGCAGATGATATCGTGTCGGCTTACCAGAAAGCAGTGCCCCTGCACAACTACAACACCATGTACAACAGGTGGTGGCATCAGTCCATGGAGGGTGGCAGGGATATCTTCTGGCCGGGCAAGGTGAAATACTATGCCCTGAGCTCAGGAACCTCCGAGGCTGCGAGCAAGTACATCCCCGTAACCAAGGACATGCTCAAGCTCATCACCAAGGCGTCTATCAAGCAGTTCTATTCGTTGGCCAACTTTCCGTTGCCCGCAGACACATTCGAGAAGGGTGTGTTTACCCTCGGCAGCTCTACCAACCTGATTCGCAAGGGCGACTACTTTGTTGGTGACATGAGTGGCAT
>CAYYHM010000009.1:35254-42280 GCA_964471795.1 uncultured Chitinophagales bacterium
ACCAAGCACTTCCTCAGTATCTGCGGCGAACACCTGTCGGTAGACAACATGAACAAAGGCATACAGCTGACCGCCGACCGGTTGGGTATCGACATTCCTGAGTTTACCGTAAGCGGCATCCCGCATGGTAGTTTGTTTGCTCACCAATGGTACATAGGCACCGACGATGCGGCAGATCCGGAAGAACTACGGATGTTATTGGATGGTCATCTGCGCAACCTGAACGACGACTATGCCACAGAGCGTGATAACGTACTCCGCGACATCGCCCTGGAAGTGGTGCCGGTACAATGGTTCTACGATTACCTGAAACATGCCGGTAAAGTTGGCGATCAGGCCAAGTTCCCCCGCGTGATGAAAAAAGACCGCTTTGCCGACTGGGAAGCCTTCGTACGGTCCCGCCGATAAAGCCGCCCCACCATGTTAGATGCTGCTCTTAAAGGAATCATTCTCGGACTTACGCTGGCTGCGCTGATAGGTCCCGTTTTCTTCTCCCTGCTGCAAACCAGCCTGCACCGTGGCTTTTGGGCAGGCGCCTTTATGGCCATAGGCATCTCAGTCTCCGATACACTTTACATCTTCCTTACCAACTTCTTCTTCTCCTTCCTCGATAGCTCCCCGAGCCTTGGCTACTTTTTGGGCATCTTCGGCGGGTTTGTACTGCTGGGAGTTGGCATCATCACCTTTATGAAAAAACCGGCACCTTCCGGTGAGGAGGGCGGTGATCAAGTCACCACCATATCCCGGCTTAGGGCTGCAGCACTCATTGGCCGTGGATTCCTGATGAACTTCGCCCACCCGGGTGTGCTGATATTCTGGCTCAGCGTAATCACCCTCATCAACACCACCTGGGATTTTCCTCGCCAGGAGCGCATCCTGCTCTTTGGATGCACCATCATCACCGTTTTCCTCACCGATTTGTTGAAGGCACTGCTGGCACACAGTATCAAACACCTGCTCACACCATCATTTCTGCTGTGGATGAACCGGGTGATGGGTGTCGTGTTGATGTTGTTCGGCATGCACCTGTTTTTCAGCACACTGTTCGATTTCTAGCCGATTCACAATAATTTCGCCAGCCACAGGTTATCCATTCCACATGCAGAGACTTCAATCCATCCTCCTCATCATATGCGTCAGCTTCCTGATAGGGAGTACGGTAGGCTGCAAGAAGCAACAAATAACGGATAATCCCAATGCTCGCCTTGCCTTCAGTACCGACACCTTATGGTTCGACACGGTATTCACCACACAAGGTTCCTCTACCCGGTTGATGAAGATCTTCAACCCCAACAACCAACGAATCAACATCAGCCGGATCAGGCTGGCAGGTGGCAGCGACTCGCCCTTTCAGCTCAACATTGATGGCTTACCGGGCGATTCCTTTACTGACATCGAGATCGCCCCGAACGACTCCATCTACGTGTTTGCAGAGGTTACCATTGACCCCGGCAATGTAAATGACCCGTTTCTGGTGCTGGACTCGATATTTTTTGAAACCAACGGTAACCTGCAGCAGGTGCATCTGGCGGCCTACGGTCAGGACGCCTATTTCTATCGCCTGGAAGAATTGTGCACACAGACGTGGGCCAATGACAAGCCGCATGTAATCCTGGGCAGTATTTTGATCGATACCGGCTGCACACTTACCATCACCGAGGGAACCCGCATCTATGTGCGGGCAGATGCCAACATCCTGGTAGCAGGCACCCTGCAAATAGAAGGCTCCAAAGACAGTTTTGTCACCTTCCAGGGTGATAGGTTGGAGCCATTCTTCGATGACCTGGCCGGTCAGTGGGGGCAGATCATTTTCCTGCGTGGCAGCACAGGTAACGTAGTACGGTATACCGAAATCAGTGAAGCTGTATCGGGCATCGTTATCGGCTCTATGGTGAGCAATCAGCTTGCCGACTTCAACACTCAAAACCTGCCTGATGTTACCCTGGAGCAGGTCATCATCCGGCACACCCGCGACTATGGCATCTTCAGCTTCTTCAGCGATGTGTCTGCTACCAACACGCTGATCCATAGCGTGGGCCGCAACAACGTGGCTGCCTTCTTCGGTGGCAAACATACTTACACCAACTGCACCTTTGTGAACTACGGCGTGCTGGGCATAGACCACAAACTGCCGGTGCTGACCATGACCAACTTTGCCGTACAGAATCAAACGATAGTAGAATTACGCCCGGCAGACTACACGTTCCGGAACAGCATCATCTACGGCAACATACCACCCGACACGTCCCAGATGGCTGGTGAAGTAGCATTCGAAAAGGTAGATGGTGGGCCGTTTGACTTCTTGTTCGACCACTGTTTGCTGCGCACCAACTTGCCGGCATCTACACCGGAATTCATCAACGTGACCACCAACGCCGACCCTCTGTTCGCCAACATACTGGAAGGGGACTATCGGCCGTTGGCCTCCTCCCCCGCTGTCAACAGAGCCGATGCCGCATTTTTACCTGCCATCGACCTGTTTGGGGAGCCCCGCAATGGCCTGCCTGACCTGGGAGCCATCATCCCGGAGCGATAATCCTCCGCCACCGGTAGCACTCAAATCTGCCTCAGCAAGGCCACGCTCTCTACGTGATGTGTATGGGGGAACATATCCACCGGCTGTACTTTCTCTACCCGATACCTGTCGCTGAGCATCTGTATGTCACGAGCCTGTGTGGCGGGGTTGCAGCTCACATATACGATGGTGCGGGCGCCACATCTACGCAGCACTTCCACCACATCGGGGTGCATGCCGGCACGTGGCGGGTCGGTGATCACCACATCCGGCGCACCATGATCCGTGATGAATTGTGCTGACAACACCTGCCTGATGTCACCTGCCCAGAACGAAGCATTGCTTACCCCATTGAGGCTCATGTTGGCACCTGCATCTGCCACTGCCTCCGGAATCATCTCTATTCCCGTAACCTGCCGGCACTTGTCCGCCACATATAAGGCAATACTGCCGGCCCCGGTGTAGAGATCATACACGTTGTCGGAAGGTTGCAAGCCCGCATAGGCTACCACCTTATCGTACAGGTGCTTTGCCTGCACGGAGTTGGTCTGAAAAAAAGACTTGGGGCCTATGCGATAGCGCTTGTCACCCAGTGTTTCTATCAGATATGCGTCGCCATATTGTAAGGTCGGTCCCAGATCAAGGATGGTATCGTTGCGCTTGTTGTTGTACACCGTGTACACAGACCGGATTTCAGGAAACTTGGATACCAACATATCCGTAATCCCGTTGATGGCATCAGCATTCTGTTGCCCATGTACCAGCACTACCATCCACTCACCGGATATGGTATTGCGTACGATGAGGTTGCGGAGAAAACCCTGCTGTGCCCGGATGTCGTAAAATGAGTACCCCTGTTGCAGCGCATGTTCCCGCACACTGTTTCTGATAGCATCTTGCAGCGGATGCATCAACCAGCACTCGGTGATATCGAGCACTTTATCATATGCGCCACTGATGTGGAACCCGAGCCCCTCGCGGTAGGCTACTTCATCACCGCTGTTGATTTCCGCCTGTGTCAGCCACCGACGGCTGGAGAAGGTGAATTCCAGCTTGTTGCGGTATTGCTTGTTGGACGGTGCGCCCAATATCGGCTCCATCTCGCCGATGTCCACATGCCCGATCCGTTGCAACTGGTCGGCAACCATCTGCTGCTTGTACACCAGTTGGCTGTCATAGGCAAGATGCTGCCACTTGCAACCACCACAATCCGTAAAATGATGGCAAAAAGGCTGTACACGGAGAGGTGACTCCTTCAGGATGGTTTCATACCTACCCATGGAAAAAGCCTTCTTACTCTTGTACACCCGCACGTCAGCTACATCGCCCGGTATGCCGCCTTCTACAAATACCACCTTGCCTTCATGGTGGGTAATACCCTGTCCTTCTGCGCCCACCGATTCGATGGTAACTCCTTTCAACAACGGCTGCTTCTTGCCCATATCCGGCAAAATTACTGCAATAGTGGACAATAGGTGGGAGATGGTGTTGATATTGCATTGGCAATGCCCTGCATATATAGAGGTGACGGGGATACCTTTAAGCATTCATTTGGCAACCATCTTATTGCATGATCATCAGCAGGAAAATCGCTCTTGACCGGGGCTGGGCCATATTGGCCGCCAGTCTGGCAGGGCTGACCGTACTCCTGATGACCGATCCAATGCAGGTGAAGCCGTCAGATGCCTGGTGGCAGGGTGCGTTGCTAACGTTGTTTTACACGGGTTTAGGGTATTTCTTGTACCGGTTGTCGCGATTACTGGAGTTCTTCAATGCAGAAGAAGTACTGGGTACGTTGGTCGTGATGGGCACGGCTACTACAGCACTCATGCTGATTCCGGGAGTATTGAATAGCCTTGGACTCGCCACACTGCTGCCGACCGCAGGCCTGCTGGTGACCGGTGCCTTGCAGGTCACCTTTCAGACTGCCTATTTTTTTGGTGGGGCACTGCTCCTGTCGAGGCTGTTGTTGCACAAAGCCGGGCCAAATACCTACCGTTGGTGGCAGGCATTCGTGTTGATTGCCGGCTTGTCCAACCTGTCGCTCTTCAATGGACAACACACCCTTACCATTGATAAGGTCTGTTGGCTGATAGCCGGCGCCATACCGGCACTGGTAGTGGCTACCCGTATTCAATGGCTGGCCATAGTGAGGCGGGAAAGTCAGGTGCGTACGGCCATCATGCTGGGCATTGCCTTGTTACTGACGTTTACCCTCATCTGGCAGATGTTGACACCGCAGACTTCCCCATTTGGACCACCACTTGCCGCTAACCCGGTGATGTTGTTCAGCACAGGATTCTTGTCGCTATCCCTTGTGTTGTCGCTGTCGGGGCTATTGTTCCATCTGCCCCTTGCACCCATCGTGGCGGCCAACCGCGAAGCAATGTCTGCCTTTGGCGCCATGGGACAGATGACCCGTGATGCTGACGGACAGGAGAGCATACTCGCCTTGCTGGCAGCAGAAAGTGCCCGGCATACCACTACGCGCAGCTATTGGGTGTCCGCATTGAATCCCGAAGCGCCGGATCACAAGTGGGTATTGCAAGAAGGCATCAGCGATGCTGATATCCGGCGGATTGAATATACACTGTATAGCCATCCGGAGCACTTCGGGCTGTCTACCGCACAGCAATACATGTATGTAAAGGATATACAATCAGATACCCACCTGCAATACCATATCCTGCCTGGCCGGTCGCTGCTGGCCTATACGCTGCGACCCAAGGAGGGCCAGGCCTATCGCCTCTATCTCCTGCACAGCAGTCCACAAGCTTTCGACGAACAACAACTGGAACTGATTACGGCCTATGCGCAACAAAGCCTCATAGCGCTCCAGAACGTAACGATGATACAGCAGGCGCTGCAGGCGGAGCGATTGCGCAACGACCTGGAAATCGGCAAACGGGTACAGCAACGACTGCTGCCCGAGTCGTTTCCACCTATGCCGCGAATGGACATCTTCGCCACCAGTGCGGCAGCAGAGGAGGTTGGCGGTGATTACTATGATCATTACCTGCTACCCGACCAGCGGCTGGCAATCGTGATGGCCGATGTGTCCGGCAAGGGGACAACGGCAGCCTTCCACGTAGCAGAGATGAAAGGCATCTTTCAAACGCTCATACTGTCGGAGCAGGAACCGGCACCTTTCCTGGCCAAAGCCAATACTGCCGTTGGCAGGTGCTTTGACAAGGGCATGTTCATCACGTTGGTGTATGGCATACTGGACCGAAAGGCACGACAATTCCGCTATGTACGTGCGGGCCACTGCCCGGTGATGCACTACAGCGCCGCCTCGCGCACATTGCATACCCTGCAGGATGATGGCCTTGGCCTTGGCATACTCCGCAACGACGAATACGACACCCTCATCACCGAACAAACCGTTTCTGTGCAGCCCGGTGACCTGCTGATACTATTCACCGACGGCATCACTGAGGCCCGCCATCCCGAAACGAAAAAAGAATACGGATACCAACGCCTGCACGACTGTATCCTGCTGCACCTCGACCTGTCGGCAGAGAAAATGACACAGAAGGTGCTGCAGGATGTCAATCAGTTTATCGGCGACACTAGTAATCGTGACGATATGTCGATCTTAATCGTAAAATGCTAACTGCCAAACCTCAACGATATGGAAGTCATCAATAAGATCAGTGACGGCGTACTGCGGATAGCCCTTATCGGGGAGCTGGATGCCAGCGGAGCCATCAATCTGGACCGCATTATCCGAAAAGCGATAGAGGATGCCTACTACCGGATGGTAATCGACTGTGACAAGCTGGAATACATTTCATCAGCCGGCCTCGGAGTCTTCATCTCACATCTGGCCGACATCCAATCGCATCAGGGCAAACTGGTGTTCTACAACATGAAGGCCAATGTGCAGCATACCTTCCACCTGCTGGGGCTGCAAAACGTAATGGCCATTGCCGGCAATCTTCAGGACGCTCAACAGATGATCCATGCAAACTAGCTTTTCAACCATATGCGCCCGGGAAAAACTGTCGGACATCCGCAGGTTCCTGCATCAGGTACTGGCAAAAGTACAGGTAGCTGAGGCCGTAAAACAGGAAATCGTGCTGGCCGTAGATGAGGCTTGCGCCAACGCCATCATCCATGGCAACCAATGCGACGTAAGCAAGCACCTGCAGCTCGAGGTTGCCGTAGAAAACAACCAACTGATCGTTCACATCAGCGACGTTGGTGACTTTGAGCAAGACCTTGCCAGTCATCAGGACAAAGACCTGGACGAACTGATTCAACAGCGAAAGCGGGGCGGTCTTGGACTCAAGTTGATCTACACCATCATGGATTCTGTAGCCTATACACGTGAGGGAAGCAGAAACGTGTGCACATTAAGAAAACAGCTTCCCCACTCGGCGAAATAGGGAACAAGAAACTATGCTTGCGGGTAAAAAACCCGTAGCGCCGCATCCTGTATTCAATTGCCGGCCGGATTATCCCCAAATCACCAGTCGCCTTTACGCCACTGTTTCGCCACTCTTCAG
>CAYYHM010000009.1:42380-57881 GCA_964471795.1 uncultured Chitinophagales bacterium
CCGGTAGGTATGTGGGTCAACCGCACTGCCGACTCGGTCTTGTTTACGTGCTGACCACCGGCGCCACTGGCACGGAAGGTGTCCCGACGGATATCTTCCGTACGGACGTCTACGTCTACCTCTTCTGCTTCCGGCATTACCGCCACCGTTGCTGCCGACGTGTGGATACGTCCTTGGGTCTCGGTCTTTGGCACACGCTGCACGCGGTGCACACCCGACTCATACTTCATCGTACCATACACATCGCTGCCGCTGATACCGGCAATCACTTCCTTATATCCACCGACAGTACCTTCGCTGGTGCTGAGCACCTCAAACGTCCAGCCCTGTGATTCGCAATACCGTTGATACATCTCCAGCAGGTCACCGGCAAACAAGCTGGCCTCATCACCACCTGTGCCGGCACGAATCTCCAGGATCACGTTCTTGGTATCCTGCGGATCTTTGGGAATCAGCAACTGCTTCAACTGCTGTTCCAGCGCTTCTTCCTGTTCTTCCAACAGGTCAAGCTCTTCCCGTGCCATAGCCCGAAACTCGTCGTCACTCTCTGTACGGATGATCTCTTTGTTGTGAGCGATATTGCTGATTACGCTTTTGTAGTTTTTCAGGGTTTCTACTAGCGGCTGCAAATCCTTGTATTCCTTGGACAGCTGCATGTATTGCTTGATATCGGCCGTTACAGATGGGTCGGACAGCTTTTGGCCGATGTCTTCAAAACGGTGTTGTATGGCTTCGAGTTTGTCGAGCACGTTGTGGTGATTTATGGCAAAATTACGATAATAGGGGCACGCTATCGTGGCAGTGCATAGATTAGCAATTCGGTGGGGGTAAGCAGGAACAGCCGCTCTTTGCCAACTTTGGCCATCAAGATAGTTTCCGATGCCGGCAACAGGAATGACTGCTCGCGGGGCAATTGCAGGTTTTCCATCTTCAGCAGGAATGAACCTGCCTGCGAGTACACCAGCATGTTATCGATGATCTGGAAGGCAGATAGACCCGTGACAGGTATCCGTTTATAATAGCCGCCCATCAGGTCGAATACCAATATGCCGTTGGCAGGAGCATTCACGAACACCAGGTTGTTGCGGGCGAGCAGGAAGTTGGGTCTTTCTTCAATCGGCAGGCCTATGGTAAACAGGTTTTCACTGCTCTCGAGTACATTGCCGGCTGCATTGATCTTCTTCAATTGCATGGTGGTATTGTCGAAGATCCAGAAGTTGTTGTCCTGCGCAAAGCCCACAGCGCCAATATCCGTAAATCCCCGGAAGCCCAGCTTGTGCACCCCTATTTCTGACAATTCATTGTCTACCGTAACGATGGTGTTGAAGTCCCTGTAGAACAGCAGCACATTCAATGGATTGGAAGCATCTACCGTAAAGAGTGGACCATACGCCGAGGTAGAATAGGTGGCAACCATCTTGCCGTCGGCATTCACCTTCACCAGCCCGAATCGGTCGCGGATCAGATAGGCATTGTCTAAATTGTCGATGTTGAGATAGCTTGCCTCGATGGGTACACGTGCTACCAGCTCACCCAAGGGCAGGACCGCCGGCAGCTGATTCCCCGGTTGGGCGGTTAGTGGGGGGATTACCCACCACCAGGCGCAGAGAAGTACCATCAAATACCGCATAAGAGTCATATCGTAGCCAATCACCTGTGTTGATGTAACGGCTATTGTCGCCAATTGGTACATCCAGGGGTAGGTGTCTGTGCGCAAAGATAAAGTAATCGTAGTGCTGCTGTTGCTGTTGCTGATAGCAGTACTGTACCAGCCACTCTTTGTCATCACCCAGATAGGCCGGAATGTCAGTGCCTTCCACCAACCTGCTGTGACGGCTCCAATACAGGGCGATCCGCATGGCCAGATTAGGATGCAGACGGGCAAAGGCCCATTGCGCCAACCGATTTGTGAAGAGCTTCTTCAGCAACTTGAAGCCCGTATCGCCGGGGCCAAGGCCATCTCCATGTCCTATCAGAAACCGCTTGCCACCCCAGGTGAAGACTTGTGGCTCCCGATGTACAGGTATGCCCAGCTCCTCCTCGAAATAGCCGAACATCCAGATGTCGTGATTGCCGGTAAACGCAATGATCTCTACACCTGCATCGCGCAACTCGGCGAGTTTGCCCAGCAACCGCACATGTCCCCGCGGCACCACATGTGCCCATTCAAACCAGAAGTCGAAGATGTCGCCCAGCAACACGATGGTAGCACCTTCTGCCTGAGCTTGTTCCAGCACCCGGATGATGCGACGCTCCCGTTCCTGACTGGTAGCCTTATCCGGTATGCCCAGATGGAAGTCAGAAAGAAAATACACGGTGGAGCCCGCTGCCACTATGGTCGCTTGTCGATGAGGAACAGGTACACCTCTTTGGGGCCGTGGGCTCCCAGCACGAGGGTCTTTTCTATATCGGCGGTACGGGATGGACCTGTTGCAAAGTAGATCAGGCTGGGCAACTTTTGCTCATACTTCTCTTTCATCAGCCTGATGCCGTCAGCCAGGTCAGGGACCAACTGATCCATGAAGGCGATGACCACATGCACAGGTGGGAATATATTGAGCGAGCGACCGCTGGCTAGCTTACTGCTCAACAAGATGCTACCGGTGCGGGCTATCAGTGCCTCACACAGGGTTACGCCGGCATCTGCTTTGTCGAGGTTACGACCTACCTTGGCCTGCCGGTAGTCATGGCGGATAAACAGCTCCTGCAGGAAATGATCCCACACGTACACCTGCTCCCACCCTTTCTGCGCAGTAAGCTCTTTCAGTAGTTCCATGCATTCCCGCAGGTCCGCACAAAAGGCGAACTGCCCGTTCAGATCGGTAAAGGCTTCGGCAAACTGCACTTCTACCGACTCCTCTGACGGATGGAAGAAACGCGCATTGGAATCCACATCCGTGTAAGGCTGCGGCGTCTGGTTGAGGAGTGCTTCCCTCACCTTCGACAGAATGATTCCTTTGGCGGTGCGGTCGTCCATAAGCGTAAAGTTACACTTCCGGATGTTCTTGTTCGGGAGTTTCTACGGCAGCGATATCAGCATCAGCAGCAGGTGTTACCACCTCCTCTGCCGTAGCTTCAGCTACTGGGGCCGGCGTATCGGTGTCTTGCTGATAGGGTCGTGGTCCGATCAGTTTTTCCAGATCATCTTTGAACAGCACTTCCTTATCCAGTAGGGTAACCGCAAGTGTCTCTACCTTGTCCTTGTACTGAGTGAGCAATGCTATAGCCCGCTGGTATTGTGCCTCTATCTGAAGCTTCACCTCCTGATCTATCTTGTAGGCCGTTTCGTCGGAATAAGGTTTCTGGAAAGCATATTCCTGCTGCGACATCATGCCATAATAGCTGAGGTTACCGATTACATGGTTCATTCCATAAACGGTAATCATAGAATATGACATCTTAGTTACTACGTCCAGGTCGTTTTGTGCGCCGGTGCTGATCTTGCCGAAGAAGATCTCTTCCGCGGCACGGCCTGCGAGGGTCTTGCACATACGATCCTCAAACTGCTCCACGTTCATCAGGTACTGCTCCTTGGGCAGGTACTGCGCGTAGCCGAGGGCTGCCACACCACGTGGCACGATGGATACCTTCAACAACGGATCGGCATGCTCCAGATACCACCCGGCGATAGCATGTCCTGCCTCGTGGTAAGCGATGATCTTCTTCTCGTCGGGGGAGATAAGCTTGTTCTTCTTTTCCAGACCTCCGATGCTGCGGTCGATTGCATCCTGGAAGTCCTTCATGTCGATGTGTTTCTTGTTGCGCCTGGCAGCAATCAACGCTGCTTCGTTGCAGATGTTGGCGATGTCGGCACCCACGAAACCGGGGGTCTGCTCGGCCAACTTGTGGGCGTTGATCTGATCCGATAGTTTCAACGGCTTCAGGTGTACCTGGAAGATCTGCTCCCTGGCCACCAGGTCCGGCTTGTCAATGGCAATCTGCCTGTCGAATCGACCCGGACGCAGCAGGGCGGTATCCAGGATATCAGGGCGGTTGGTAGCCGCTACGATGATCACCCCCTTCTCGGAGCTGAATCCATCCATCTCTACCAACAGCTGATTCAGTGTGTTTTCCCGCTCATCGTTACCCTGGATGAGGCTCTTGCCACGGGCACGACCTATAGCGTCGATCTCGTCGATGAAGATAATGCAAGGCGCTTTCTCCCGTGCCTGCTTGAACAGGTCACGCACCCGGCTGGCACCGACACCCACGAACATCTCCACGAAGTCGGAACCTGAGATGCTGAAGAAAGGCACCTGGGCTTCACCAGCCATCGCCTTGGCAATCAAGGTCTTACCGGTGCCGGGAGGGCCCACCAGCAACACCCCCTTGGGGATCTTACCACCCAAAGCCGTGTATTTCTTCGGATTCTTCAGGAAGTCTACCACCTCCATCACTTCTTCCTTAGCCTCCTCCAGACCGGCTACGTCATCGAATGTTACGTTTACCCGGGTATTCTTGTCATACAGGCTGGCCTTGCTCTTGCCTACGTTGAAGATCTGATTGCCGGCACCACCAATGCCACCGGTCATACGGCGCATGATAAACATCCAGATCACTACCAGTATCAGGATAGGCACTACCCAGCTGAGTACCTGTCCCAACCAGTCGGTGCGGGTGGCATAGCTGATGGAGATATAGTCCTTCTTTTCCTTGCCGGTCTGTGCCTGCAGGTCCTCAATGTCTTCCTCAAACTTACCGGCATCACCTATCTGAAAGGAGTAGTGCGGACCTGGATTGGTGCCACCACCCAGGCGGGACCCGGTCACGTCCTTGTGCTCTTCGAGTTGCAGGGCCTCATCAGTAAGGTACACCTCTACATACTTGTCGTTGACGATCTCTACCTTTTCTACCTCACCCTCCAGCAACATGTCCTGCTCGAACTGCTTTTGGTTGATGGGCTTGGTACTGCTGACATTCAAAAATTGCAGTGTCAGCAAGGCCAGAAGGATAAGACCGTAGATCCAGTAGAAGTTGAATCGATTCTTCTTTTTAGGCTCTCCGGGTTGCTGCGGATTATTGTTTCCTTGTTGTTGCGGATTCATGTTGTTGTGTCAAATGAAAATTAGTACCCCAATAAGACAAACGAAGCTTCAATTGGTTCCGTATTCGGTAATCTCTCCGTCTGCCCACAGGTCTTCCAGGTTGTAAAAAGTCCGCTTGTCGCGTTTAAACACATGGACGACCACATCCACATAGTCGATCAACACCCACTCTAAATTTTGAAATCCTTCCTTGCGGAACGGTTTTTCTCCTGTTTTTTCTTCTACCTCATCGATTACCCCGTTTGCGATACCTCGTACCTGCACATCAGTAAGCGTGTGGCAGATGACAAAGAAATCACACACCGCCTCTTCCAGGCCGCGCAGGTCAATTACGGTGATGTCTTCTCCTTTTTTGTTGCGAATGGCCTCGATGACAAGATCCCTTAATTCTTCGGCCGGAACGGTTAGTTTCGCTTTTGCTCTCTTTACAGTCAAATCAGTGTACTTATATGTGTATGAGTCACTATTGGCATATACTTGCAAAAGTACAAAATTGCTGAGCCTATACCTATGACCGTCATCGGAAATCAGTTGATACACATCCAGTCTTGCAGCTCTACCAATGAGTACGTGCGGGACCTGGCCAAGGTGCAAACACTGGAGGCAGGGACTGTGGTGTACACTACCTGCCAGACGCATGGCAAAGGACAAAGAGGAAACACGTGGACGGATATACCCGGAGAAAGTCTGGCCATGAGCATCTGGCTTACCCCTGATTTGCCGGTAACAGATGCGTTTGTCATCAACAAAGCCATTGCCCTGTCAGTATGCGAGGCGCTGTCTTCCATCGCCGGAGAGGTCTTCCTGCTGAAATGGCCAAACGATGTATTGTATCAGGGCCGGAAGGTATGCGGCATACTGCTGGAAAACACCATTCAGCAGGGGCAGGTTACGCAGTGCATTGCCGGCATTGGCATCAACATCAACCAAACTACCTTTCCGGACAACCTGCCACTGGCAGTGTCGATGCGCCAGGTGCTGGGCCATGAGGTTGCCGCCATAGATCTGTTACAGGCGGTATGCCTCAAAGCAAACCACTGGTGGCAACTCTGCCGGGTACGTCCTGTCGCCGTACATGAAGCCTTCGACAAAGCCCTGGCAGACAAAGGGGTGATGCAGCTATACACGGATGGAAGATCAACAGACTGGGGCTGTTTGCAGGGCGTTGATGAGCAGGGAAGGGCACTGATTGACTGGCAGGGTGTGAAAGCCGCATGGCCTCATGGTAGCCTGAAAGCTTCAAGTAACATTTTGTAAGTTACAAATTGTAAGTTACATTTTGTAAGTTTGCCTGTATGGAGCCACTATCACCATTCCCTTTCACCGGATATCGTGGTGCGGATTACTTCTGTGATCGTCAGCAGGAGGTGGCATTCTTGCATCAGCACATCCTCTCATTCCAAAGTGTCACTTTGTTATCCAAACGAAGAATGGGCAAAACAGCGCTTTTGCAACATACGCTGGCCACCTTGCCCAACGGAATACTTACGCTCTACATTGATTTATTGCCTACTGATAACCTGCCTGCCTTCCTGAATTTGCTGGGTACGGCTGTGGCTCAGCTGGCAGAAGAGCATCGTTCAATAAAGCAAAAAATAGGCGATTGGCTAAAAAACCTTCGTCCGGCAATTTCCTATGATGGACTAACCGGTCAACCGCAGCTGAGCTTCGACTTTCGTCAGCCTGAGGCGTACGGGCAAACCATAGGATCCATCCTACAACAGTTGGATGCTTTACCGCAACCGGTAGTGATCGTATTGGATGAGTTCCAGCAGATCAGCTACTATCCCGAAACCGGAGTAGACACAATGCTCCGCAGTTTGATGCAGCAATTGAAACAAACGGCGTTCCTGTTCTCAGGCAGTCAGCATCAGTTGATGCACACACTATTTAACGATCCTTCAAGACCATTCTATCGAAGTGCCGCCCTGCTGCAACTAGGCCCTATTGATGTCCCGGTGTATGCTGCATTTATTCGGCATCAATTCCTGTCGCATAAAAAGCGTATTTCTGAAGAAACGGCCAACTGGTTGGTGGAATGGATGGAATGTTATACTTACTACGTGCAACTGTTGGCACACCGCTTGTTCCTGAACACCGACAAAGAGGCGAAGCTAGAAGATCTGAAGCGGGTAGCCGCTCAGCTGGTCGAAGAACAAGCCACATTGATGCATCATTACCGTCAGTTGTTGGCACCGATGCAATGGAAACTGCTGAAGGCGATTGCCAGGCAAGGGCAAGTGACCCAGCCTACAGCAGGTTCATTCCTCAAACAATACGACCTGGGCAGCTCTGCTTCAGTTCTTCGCGCGCTGGAGGTGCTCATTGACAAGGAGTTGATCTACAAATCAACGGCAGATGGTGGAGCTACATACACGGTATATGACTTGCTATTGGGCAAATACATACAAACCCACTACCGATAATACTTAAAACAACCTGGCATACAACTCCTCTACCTTATTCACCCCTTCCACACTGATGCGGAAGCGGCTCAGGTCGAGGCCCTTGAGGTTTTGCCGGCTCACGTAGATGGTGCCGAATCCCAACTTGTCGGCTTCAGCGATGCGTTGTTCAATGCGGGTTACGGCCCTGATCTCGCCGCTTAGGCCCACCTCACCGGCAAACACGGTCTGTGTGTCGATCACCTGATCCTCGAAAGAGGAAATGAGGGCACACACGATGGCCAGATCGATAGCGGGATCGTCTACCCGCAACCCGCCTGCGATGTTGAGGAACACGTCACGGCTGCCCAGCGCAAAACCACACCGCTTCTCCAGCACGGCCAGCAACATGTGCAGCCTGCGCAGGTCGAAACCGGTACTGGAACGCTGGGGTGTACCATACACTGCCGGCGTTACCAGCGCCTGTACCTCTATCAGCATCGGCCGCATACCCTCCAGCATGGCGGCAATGCCAATACCACTCAGCTGCTCCTCTCGCTGCCCCAACAGGATTTCACTGGGATTGCTCACCTGCCGCAGTCCTTTGTCGTTCATCTCATAGATGCCCAACTCGGCAGTAGACCCGAATCGATTCTTGATGGTACGCAGAATGCGGTAGTTGTGGTTGCGGTCGCCCTCAAATTGCAGCACGGCATCTACCATATGCTCCAGCAATTTGGGGCCTGCTATGGCGCCGTCTTTGGTGATGTGCCCAATGAGGAACACCGGCACGCCTGTTTCTTTGGCATACCGCTGTACCTCCCCCGTACACTCGCGGATCTGCGACACACTGCCCGGTGTAGCCTCAATGTAATCGCTATGGAGCGTCTGCACGGAGTCGATGATAACCAGGTCGGGCGACAACTGCTTGGCATGCTGAAACAGCTTCTGCGTGTTGGTTTCGGTAAGGATGTAGTAGTTGTCTTCGCTGAGGCCTACCCGCTGTGCCCGCATCTTGATCTGTTGCTCGCTTTCCTCCCCGGAGATGTAGAGTATGGTAAGTCTATCCAGCCCCTGCCCGATCTGCAGCATGAGTGTGCTCTTGCCGATACCTGGCTCACCGCCGATGAGTACGATGGACCCGGGCACAATACCTCCACCCAACACCCGGTTGAATTCCTCGTCTGTGGTAACTACCCGCTGCAACGCAGAATCTTCAATCTCCTTCAGCGTTTTCGGCCTCGCCTGCCGGGTCGACTTTTCCCGTGAAGCATCCCACTTGAACGCTTTGGGGCTATCCGTCTCCAGCACCTCTTCCACCAGGGTGTTCCACTCCTGGCAGCCGGGACACCGCCCCATCCACTTGGCACTGCTGGTGCCACAGTGCTGGCATACATATGCTGTTCGTGTTTTGGCCATTCCCCAAAAATAGGAGAAAGGCTGCCATCGTTGTATAAATCGTAATTTTGACACGACTAAATCCGGAAACATGACCCATAGTCGCCCCCTTTCGCTGATACTCCTGTTATTCCTGCTGGTGCAGATAGCAGCCTGTGTGCCTGCACGCAAATACGAAGACACGCTGGCAAGGCAACAACTATATGCAGACTCTACCCGCCAGCTCGCCGGACAATATCGGTTGTTGGCTGAGGAGATGGCCCAACTGAAAGACCAGCTGGAAACCATGGAAAACCAGCAACGTGAACTGGAGGCTTTGAATGCCGATTTGGACAAGCGGTACCGTCAGGCAGAATCCATGAATGCCGACCTGAATGAGCTCTACGAAAAGGTGATTGCCCAAAACAAGGCTTTGCTGGAAAACAGCAACATTGAACGCACCGCAGTACTGGCAGAGCTCAACGAAAAGGAACGGCTGCTGGCAGAGCAAAGTGCCGAACTACGAGCCCGGGAATCCACTTTGGCAGCGCAACAGGCCGAACTGGCGGCCAAGCAGCAGCGTGTGGAAGAGCTGGAAGCCACCCTGGGTCGGCAGGACAGCGCCGTTAACGCCCTCAGACAGTCGGTAGCGGATGCCTTGCTGGGATTTTCCTCAGACGAACTCACGGTAGAAAAACGAGATGGGCGTATCTACATCTCCATGAACAACAAGCTACTGTTCCGCAGTGGGCGTACCGATGTAGACCCCAAGGGCAGGGAAGCACTGGCATTGTTGGCAAAAGTGATGCAAGAAAACCCGGACATACAGATTATGGTAGAAGGCCATACCGACAGTGTGCCGCTGGCTTCCGGTAGCGCCATGAAGGACAACTGGGACCTGAGCGTGCTGCGAGCCACCTCCATCACACGCATCCTTACCGACAACGGCGTAGACCCAATGCGGGTAACGTCCAGCGGCCGTGGTGAATACTTCCCCAAGGCCGACAATAGCACCCCCGAAGGCCGTGCACAAAACCGCAGAACAGAGATCATCCTCACCCCCGATCTGGGCGAGCTGATGCAGATATTGCAACAAGACTAACCTCTCGACATGGCCAGAAAGTCAGCGGATGAGATGTCGTTCCTCGAGCACCTGGAGGCACTGCGGTGGCACATCGTGCGATCGCTCGTTGCGGTAGTTGGCGTGGCCATTGTGGTATTCGTCGCCAAGGATTTCGTGTTCGACACCATCATCTTCGGACCCAAACAGCTGGACTTCATCTCTTATCGGGTGATGTGTCTGCTCTCCGAGCGACTGTCGCTGGGCGATGCCTTATGCATGCAGGAGATTGCCTTTACAGTGGTGAACCTGGACATGGCCGGACAGTTCCTGACCCACGTGAAGGTTTCCCTGATATTGGGATTTGTGGTAGCCTTCCCCTACGTGTTCTGGGAGTTCTGGCGTTTTGTGCAGCCTGCCCTGTATGAGAACGAACTGCGCCATGCCCGTGGCCTTGTATTCGTTTGTTCGCTGTTGTTTTCCATCGGTGTATTGTTCGGGTACTTCATCATCACCCCTTTTTCTGTGAATTTCCTGGGTGGCTACCGGGTGAGTGAAGAGGTTGTCAGCACCATCAACCTGGGTAGCTACATCAGTGTGATCGCCATGATTTCGCTGGCCTCAGGCATCATCTTCGAACTGCCGGTGGTTGCCTGGCTGCTGTCCAAGCTGGGGCTGCTGACGCCCGAATTCATGCGGGAATATCGCCGCCATGCCTACGTAATCACCTTGGTGGTGAGCGCCGTGATCACACCACCGGATGTCACCAGCCAGATCATCATCGCTATCCCGATTGTATTCCTGTACGAGATCAGTATAGGCATCAGCAAACGGGTGAACGACAACTACAAGCGTTCACAAGGCGAGTAAAGCAGTTGCCATTCTTTGGGCTATTTTTATGCATCAAACCATACTGTTATGCCTTCGATAACCATCGGCTCCGACCATGCTGGCTATGCCATGAAAGAACTTGTGAAAGCCCACCTGCTACAGCGTGGATATGCGGTAGATGACAAAGGACCCTTCAGCGAGGATTCAGTCGACTATCCCGACTTTGCCCATCAGGTAGCCTCGGATGTGGAGGAGGGTCGGTTTCCGCTGGGCATCCTGCTGTGCGGCAGTGGCAACGGGGTATGCATGACGGCCAACAAACATCAGGGAGTACGGGCAGCATTGGTATGGACGGCAGAACTGGCAGAACTGGCACGCCAGCACAACAATGCCAACGTGCTGTGTCTGCCGGCACGATTCATCACCGAAGGAGAGGCTACCGCCATGGTGGACGCGTGGCTCGATGCCGCCTTTGAGGGTGGGCGTCATGAGCGCCGGGTGGAGAAGATTCCTTGCTGAGGTATCCGCATCCGGCTGTCAATAACTTGAACGCCTGTGATACGCCTGTTTCGCTACCTTCGTAGTATCGTTTTCCCATGACAGCACACCAACAATTCCTGCAGTCCGCCGCTGACAAGTCTTTCGACAAGGGCTTGCAGGGCAGGTTATCTTTCAACATCGATAAATACAATTCGGCAGTCGCAAAGGGGCTCAGCGCCTATCGTGACGTAGAAAGTGCCAAGCGCAAGGCGAAAAATACCCGTTGGAGGGCTATCTCTCAGCTGGATATGCTGCTGCAGGAGTTTGAAAAGAACTTCACCCGCAACGGAGGCAAGGTAATCTGGGCCCGAAATAGCGAGGAAGCCATCCGGGAGATCATCGCCTTAGCCCGCGATAAAAAGGCCCGCATGGTGGTGAAGTCCAAGAGCATGGCCACAGAGGAGATCCATCTGAACGAGCACCTGGAGAAGAATGGCATCGAGGTGTTGGAGACCGACCTTGGCGAGTACATCGTTCAACTGGCAGGCGAAAAGCCATTCCACATCGTTACGCCCGCCATGCACAAGAGCAAGGAAGAGGTGGCGCAGCTTTTCCATGAGAAACTGGGTACACCGCCGGATCTTACGCCTCAGGAACTAGCTGCCGTGGCACGCCGTGAGCTTCGCAACAAGTACCGCAAGGCCGATATCGGCATTACCGGTGGCAACTTCCTGATAGCCGACACAGGATCCATCGCCATCACCGAAAATGAGGGCAACGCCCGTCTGTGCAGCACCATGCCACGAATCCATATCGCCGTGGTCGGCATCGACAAGATGATCAGCAGCATCAACGACCTGCCGCTGCTATGGCCCCTGCTGGCCACCCATGGCACAGGGCAGCAACTCACTGTGTACAACTCCATCCTGTCCGGCCCGAAACGCGAGAATGAGTCTGATGGTCCGGAGGAAATGTATGTGGTACTCCTCGACAATGGCCGCAGCGACGTACTGGCCGATACGACCCAGCGGGAGAGCCTCTATTGCATCCGTTGTGGCGCTTGCCTCAACGTGTGTCCTGTATACAAAACCATCGGCGGGCATGCCTATGGCACAACCTATAGCGGCCCGATCGGATCAGTCATCACCCCGCATCTGCAGGGGATGGAAGAATACAAGCACCTGAGCTATGCCTCCTCACTGTGTGGCAGCTGTACGGCTGCTTGTCCGGTAAAGATCAACCTGCATCAGCTGTTGGTGCACAACCGCCAGCAGTCTGTATCTGCCGGTTATACCGAGCGGAAGGAACGCATGGCCTGGCGACTGTGGCAGCGAGCCATGCTCAGTCGCAGCCTGATGAACCTGGCTGGCCCGGGCATGAAACAGTGGACCCTCAAGACCTTCTTTGGCGACAGCTGGGGGCAGCATAAGTCGATGCCCGTATTTCCGAAGAAAACCTTCCAGCAGTTGTGGAAGGAGCACCAATCGGACTAACTTCGCAGTAAATTCCTGTTTGTGGAACCTGTATCCTACCGCTATCAGCCCATCACGTTCAACCGGGATGGCTTATCCGACGATGTACTCCAACGGCTGTATGAACGCATTTTGCTGCCACGCCTCATTGAGGAGAAGATGCTGGTGTTGCTGCGGCAGGGGAAGGTCAGCAAATGGTTTGCCGGTATAGGGCAAGAAGCGGTATCCACAGGTGCCACCCTGGCATTGAAGCCTGAGGAGTACATATTGCCTATGCACCGCAATCTGGGCGTTTTTACCGGAAGGGACATACCACTGTCTCAACTGTTCCAGCAGTGGCAAGGTAAGCCCGGCGGCTTTTCCAAGGGAAGGGAGCGATCCTTCCACTTCGGCACCAACGATTATCACATCGTAGGTATGATATCCCACCTGGGGCCGCAGATGGCTGTAGCCGATGGCATTGCCCTGGCTGAAAAGCTGAGCGGCAGCCACCAATGCGCCCTGGTATTCACCGGTGATGGCGGCACCAGTCAGGGTGACTTCCACGAGGCGTTGAATGTAGCCTCCGTTTGGAAACTGCCCGTCATCTTCCTGATAGAAAACAATGGCTACGGTCTGAGTACTCCCATCAACGAACAGTTTGCCTGCGAAAGGCTCAGCGACAGGGCCCATGGTTACGGCATGGAAGGGGTAACCATCGATGGCAATAACGTGCTGGAGGTATACAAGACCATTGCGCACTATGCCACACTGATCCGCGAAGAGCCAAGACCTATCCTCATAGAGTGCATGACCTTCCGGATGCGAGGCCATGAGGAAGCCAGCGGCACCAAGTACGTGCCACAAGACCTGATGGATGCCTGGGCGGCCAAAGACCCGGTGCAGCAGTATGAAGACTACCTGAAAGGTATCGGGTTGCTGACAGACGAGTCGATTGCTACAACCCGGGAGTCCATGAAAGCACACATCAACAGTGAGTGGAAGGCAGCGATGGACGCCCCTGATGTTACACCGGTAGTTGCTGATGAAATCGCTGATGTGTATTGTCCGCACCGGCAGCAGGAAGTAGCGCCCACATCCGGGAATACCACCGAAAAACGTTTCGTAGACGCCATCAAGGAGGGTCTGTATCAGTCGATGGAACGACATGACAACCTAATACTGATGGGACAGGATATTGCCGAATATGGCGGTGTGTTCAAGATCACGGAAGGATTCGTAGATGCCTTCGGCAAGCACAGGGTGCGCAACACGCCATTGTGCGAATCGGCCATATTGGGATCTGCATTGGGATTGAGTGTTAAGGGGTACAAGAGCATGGTAGAGATGCAGTTTGCCGACTTTGTCACCTCCGGATTCAACCAGATCGTAAACAACCTCGCCAAGAGCTATTACCGCTGGGGACAACATGCAGACGTGGTAATCAGGATGCCTACCGGTGCCGGTGTAGGGGCCGGTCCGTTCCACAGCCAGAGCAACGAGGCGTGGTTTTTCCATACGCCGGGACTAAAGGTGGTGTACCCGGCCACACCGTATGATGCCAAAGGACTGCTGGCTGCGGCCATCGCTGACCCGAACCCGGTGATGTTCTTTGAGCACAAGTTCCTGTACCGCACCCTATCGGCACAGATCCCGGACGATTACTACACCGTACCTATCGGCAAAGCCAGACAGGTGAGTGTAGGCGAGGACATATCCATCATCACCTACGGCACCGGCGTATTGTGGGCTGAACAACTGGCAATTGCCATGCCGGATGTAAGTTTCGACGTCGTGGATCTCCGCACGTTGCTACCATACGATAAGGAGGCAGTACTGGCATCAGTACAGCGCACCGGTAAGGTGGTTGTGCTGCATGAGGACACACTTACCGGCGGCATAGGCGGTGAGCTGGCAGCGGTGATTGCTGCTGAGGCCTTTCAGTGGCTGGATGCACCGGTGGTAAGGGTGGCATCACTGGACACACCGGTTCCTTTTGCGCTCCCCTTGGAGGCACAGTTCCTGCCCGCAGGCAGGTTGCAAGAAGCGGTTGAACAGTTGATTGCCTATTAAGGCTGATTGGCAGGCGGTGTCGATGGCTTCTTCCGCAGCAGATCCTGAATGATGGATCCAATGAGACCGCCCATCACGCCACCATAGAGTGTGCTGCGCCACCAAACGGCCCAGATAGGACATACACCACCACGACAACCTACCAGATACCAGTACAGGAATCCGGCTGCTGCGCCAATAGCGCCGAAGATCATCGTGAACCGATATCGATGCCAGAATGATTTCATACCTCACAATTGTTGCCGCGGCAGGCACCGCAGCCTACATTGAATAGGGCAAATGCCATGAATAGTCCCCCAATAAAGGCCATGCCATTGTCCACGTCAATGACACCACTCGCCAGCACACCCCCGCCTATCAGCAGCTGAAGTAACCGCGGCAGTGGCCAACGCTTGGGATGGAAGTACAATGCTACACTTTGCATGGGTCAGTGGGGGTTTTCAGCATCAATCAGTAACTGTGGGCAGGTTGTTGCTGCGCCAGGCATCAATACCACCCGCCATATTGATTACATGGCGGAAACCCATGTCGTGCATCATCTTCACCGCTTCGCCGCTGCGGCCACCTACAGCACAATACACGATGTAGGTTTGCTCCTTATCCAGCTTATCTACCTCACTGCGAAAATTATCCTGGTAGAAGTCCATGAGCTGCGCTGCAGCCAAATGACCACGGTTCCACTCACCGGGGGTACGCACGTCCAGAACGTTGGCCTTCCCATCCTGAATCATGGTTTGGCAAGTCTGCACATCCAGTGTCTCCACTTTGCCTGCAGGTTGCTGCGGCTGTGTTGCCGTTGG
>CAYYHM010000010.1:0-54076 GCA_964471795.1 uncultured Chitinophagales bacterium
ACCCAAAGGTCACAGGTTCGAGTCCTGTCCCCGCTACTACAAAGCCGTGGCTATTACTGTCACGGCTTTTTTTATATCCACAAATAGCTCGTTGGGCTCTTATCCGCCGAAGGCGGACACACCTTCGAGTCCTGTCCCCGCTACTACAAAGCCGTGGCTATTTTAGTCACGGCTTTTTTATTATCGGACTGCCGCCGATTATCACAACTTCCATTCGTATTTACCGCCGTACCTTTGCTGCATGACGTTTCGCTCGGGATATATCAACATCATCGGAAAACCCAATGCCGGCAAGAGCACATTGCTCAATCAAATCCTCGGGCACAAGCTTTCCATCATTTCTCCCAAAGCCCAAACCACCCGGCATCGGATACTGGGCATAGTCACCACACCAGACTATCAGGCTATTTTCACCGACAACCCCGGCATCATCGAGCAGCCTGGATATGGATTGCACGAGGCCATGAATGCTTTCATCAAAGAAAGCCTGGAGGATGCCGATGTACTTATACTCCTAATTGACCTCACTTCACCGGCTATTCCGGAAGAATGGCAGCAGCGGATCGTTCAGTTGAACATACCGGTAATCGTAGCGCTGAACAAAACAGATCTGGTAACCGCAGAAGTGGTGAAGGCGCAGGAACGGATCTGGAAACAATACCTGCCACAATCACCCGTGATACCTGTTATTGCCGAGATGGGTGCCGGTGTTGGACAGTTAGTACAGACTGCCATGCAACACCTGCCGGAAGGCCCCCTGTACTATCCGGACGAACCACTCACCGACAGAACAGAGCGATTCTTTGTAGCTGAAATCATCCGGGAGAAGATACTGGAACTATATAGGCAGGAGGTGCCTTATTCGGTAGAGGTGGTAGTAGACAGGTTTGAAGAAGGCGAACAGTTGGACAGGATCGCCGCTGTCATCTACGTCAATCGCAAGTCGCAAAAACCCATATTGATAGGTAAGGGAGGAGCATCCATCAAGCAACTGGGCATTGCTGCCCGGCTGGCGATAGAAAGCTTCCTGGAGAAAAGGGTACATTTGGAACTTCATGTAAAAGTGAAGGAGAATTGGCGCGAGGATCCCAACGCGCTGAAAGGTTTTGGATATCAACACTAATCAATCGTGAGTGCAACAGTAGCAATCGTAGGCAGGCCCAATGTGGGCAAATCCACTTTATTCAATCGATTAACCGGTCAGCGCAAAGCGATTGTGGACGATATCAGTGGCGTAACACGTGACCGTCTGTATGGCGTTGCGGATTGGATGGGTATTGATTTCAACCTGATTGATACAGGTGGATTTGTGCCCAACTCGGATGATGTATTTGAGACTGCCATACGGGAGCAGGTAGACATTGCCATTGATGAAGCCGATATCCTGCTGTTCATGCTGGATGTAACCGTTGGTTATACCGACCTGGACGAGATGATGACCGAGAAGCTGCGCAGAACCCGCAAGGATGTCATCGTCGTGGTCAATAAGGTGGATAACAGCACCCGGTTGCTTGAAGGGACAGAGTTCTATTCACTGGGATTTGAGCATACTTTCTTTGTATCGTCGATGTCTGGCAGCGGAACCGGCGAATTACTGGATACCATCATTGACCTGATTAAGGCCAAGGGCCTAGATCATGAAGAAGAAGAAGAGCGCAACATCCCACGGTTGGCCATCATCGGTCAACCCAACGTGGGTAAGTCGTCGCTGGTAAATGCCTTGCTGGGGCAAAGCCGTAACATTGTTACGGACATTGCCGGCACTACCCGCGATACCATCCACTCCCACTACAATTACTACAACATGGAGTTCCTGTTGATCGACACAGCAGGAATCCGCAAGAAATCGCAGGTTCACGAAAATCTGGAATTCTACTCGGTGATTAGGGCGGTAAAAGCCATGGATGAGGCTGATGTATGTCTATTGGTGATTGACGCACAAACAGGCATTGAAAGCCAGGATCTGAAGATTCTCCAGATTGTAGAAAAGAAGAAGAAAGGTCTGGTAATCTTGGTCAATAAGTGGGACATCGTAGAAAAAACCCATAAAACCATGGATGAGTATACCCGTGACATCAAGGAGCGGATTGCCCCCTTTACCGATGTGCCTATCATCTTTATCAGTGCCCTCGAAAAACAGCGCATCTTCAAGGCGGTAGAATCTGCCGTAGAGGTATATAAAAACATGCAGATCAAGATCCCTACCTCTAAGCTCAATGACGTCATGCAAGCTGCCATTGACCGGTATCCACCGCCATCGGTTAAGGGGAAATACATCAAGATCAAGTACATAACTCAGTTGCCGACAAAAACACCAAGTTTCGCTTTCTTCTGCAATCTGCCGCAATATGTAAGAGCGCCCTATCGGCAGTATCTGGAAAATCAACTTCGTCAGCAGTTTTCCTTAACGGGTGTTCCAATCAATGTTTTCTTTCGGCAAAAATGACCTTCTGCAGGGTAATTGTATTCATTCGTTGAATTACCATTGTCTGTTAGCAGGTAATTCATAAATTAGCAGGGTATATCCTATACATAACCCTTATTTTCAACCCTTTCAATCCTAATGCTATGAAACTCCTATTTACTGCACTCACCATATTGCTAAGTATGGCATTGACTACTGTGCAGGCTCAAATTCAAATTGCAGCCGGTCCTTCTATGAAAACCTATTACGGCGACATCCCCTCAGACCTGTCTGTTGCCGCAGATGCTACCATAGAGTGGCGCCCCTCCATGGGTGTTGGTGTGTTTGGCCGAGGTCAATTTGGTGGCATCTCCGGGTCCCGGAACGAAATAGACTACAGCTTTCAGTCTGCCATCACTACTCTGACTGCTGGTGTCAACGTCTACCCGGTTGGCTTACTGAACGACAATGCGTTTACGACCCTGCAACCATTCCTGAACGGCCAGGCTGGCTTCATGAGCTATGAGGTAACAGAGATTACCCAGCAAACAACCGGTCTGGGACAGTTGACATCCGGCAATAAGCTGTTGCTGGGACTCGGCGGTGGCTTGGACATCAACTTCTCCGAAGCGTGGGGCACAAGATTATCTGCCAATTACAGCATCCCCGGCACTGATGAGATAGACGGCTGGGCACCGAATGTAGAATCCAATGTTGCCAATGACTACTTCGCCACCTTTGGTGTTTCGTTGTTGTATCGTCCAGGAAAGAAGGCCAAACAAGACGAATCACCGGCTATACCCGACCTGGGCGAAGAAGATCAGTCCTGGTTGCCAAGGCCTGCCGATGAAGAAAAGGCTATGGAGAGCGAGCCCATTGATGCTCCGGCAGAAATCGGACAAACTGAAACACAGGAGCAAACTACCGAAGCTAATACAATCAGCACGCCCGAAGAACCTAGTTCTGAAGAAACCAGCTTCGACAACACGCAACAAAAGGAGACAACTACTGCAGCCACAGCTGCAGTAGCTTTTACCGAGCCTGCAGCCACTCCAGCACCTGCAGAAGTTCCTGTAGCAGAACCATCAGCACCTGCATCGGCTGCAGCACAACAGGAGGAGGATACTCCGGCTGAAGAGTCATCCATTCTACAGGCTACAGTATTGAACATCAATGGAAGCACCGGAAACAAGAAATTCTATGTGATTGGAGCATCCTTTCAAACTTTGCCAAAGGCACAGGAGTTCCAATTCCAGATGGCCGAAAAAGGATATGCCACCATCATCATTACCGATTTAGCCAAAACAAGGTACCGTATCAGCTTCGGCAGCTTCAACGATAAGCAGGAAGCGCAACGGTTAGCCAATATATTACGGGCAGACTTCAACCCGGACACATGGATTATTCAGAACGGGCAATAGTGCCTCGTTGCAGTACCGACACTGCTTGCTCTACCTCCCTGTCCATCTGGTTCATCACCGGAAAGTACGCCTCCTGATAAAACAACTGCCTACCGAAATACGCCTTCAATGCCTCCGCAACAAATGGTCTGAATTGGTTCACACTATCTTCCTCGAATACCTTCCAGCCATCCTCGGCTGCTCTTGGTCTGCTGTACCGCACAAATGCATCGAACAGGTCATCATCCATCCGAAACGTTGCCAAGTAGTCAGATACTGAATTATACCCGGTGAACTGATCTGTGTGATTCGAATAATACTTATATACGAATCTGGGTACGAAACCCCTGTTGATCATACTGATTACTGACCGATATACATATGAGGTATCCCAAGGGATATACACGTCGGGCTGAATGCCATATTGAGCAGTATCGTGTACCGCAAAGGAATCTGATTGCTCATACTCTTCCACTATCCTATTCCAGTGGTCCTCGTTGTATGCATCCACTCCCCCTTCATAAGGCCGTTGGATAGACCTGCCCTTGGGTGTAAAATACCGAGCAACGGTAAGGCGCAGTGCAGACCCATCCTGTAACATGATTTCTTCCTGTACCAGCGCTTTCCCAAATGAACGTCTACCTACGATAGTAGCCCGCTCCCAGTCTTGCAGGGCTCCGGCCAAGATCTCACTGGCCGAGGCAGCATTTTCGTTGATCATCACCACCAACTCACCTTCTTCAAAGATTCCCGGCTTACCGGCACGATATACCTTCTCCGGATACATCCTACCTTCGGTGTATACAATCTTCTTGTTACCGCTCAGGAACTCATCAGCAATTCTGGTTGCCTGATCCAGGTATCCCCCGCCGTTGTCGCGGAGATCCAGCAACAACTTTGTCATTCCCTGTTTCTTGAGCATCGCTATCGCCTGAACCATCTCCTCATGGGTGGTGTAGGCAAATCGTGTCATCTTAATGTAGCCAATGTCCGACGTGAGCATGTAGGCTGCATCGATGCTGGCAATTGGAACAGCATCACGGGTAATGGTGAATTCCAACAGATCCGGGGTTCCGTGGCGGAGCACAGAAACCTTAACCGTGCTACCTCCGGGACCTTTCAGTTGCTTTACGACATCTTCGTTTTGGATACCTACACCTGCCACTACGGAATCTTCCACTTTCACAATCTTGTCGCCTGCCTGTATCCCTACCTGCTCGGATGGGCCACCGGGCAGTGCTGTTACCACGGTAATGGTGTCTTCTACCACATAGAACTCGATACCTATGCCTTCAAAATGTCCCTGCAAAGGCTCATTCATGGCAGACAATTCTGCTGCAGATATATACAATGAGTGGGGATCCAGCATGCTGAAGAGGTGGTTGACAGATTCCTGAAACAGGTTCTCCGTATCCACAGAGTCCACATACCTGGAATTGATGTAATTAAGGATCTCCTGCAACCGATCATAACCTGCCGGCTGGAATACAGAAAGCTTTCCCGGTTGGTTGCCTCGCAGGATTAGACCAATCCCTATGCCTGCAAGCAGCACAACAGCCAATAACAGTGGCAGACCTACTTTTCGTGATCCGGAATTATGCATTTGTGGGGACTCATTGTCCATAGAACTACGATTTCAATAAATTGGTTGTTGGTGCAAAGTTCAGTTTTATCTGCTAAACTTGCGGACAGGCTACGACAGTACCTATGGGTAATGCAACAGAAACGCCATCAGCATGTTTGTCAATAAACGCTAATTACGGTAAATATCGGTTATTCATGGGGGATTCATCATTTATTAAGCACACGGAGCTACCTTCCAGACATCGACATCTGGAGCAACAAAGCACAAGAGATTTACTGGAAGGCATCAACGCAGAAGATGCTACTGTTCCACAAGCTGTCGCTGCGGCCATTCCAGCTATTGAAGCTATGGTGGATGCCATTACAGACCGCATGCTGGCTGGCGGTCGCTTGTTCTATCTGGGTGCAGGCACCAGCGGCAGACTAGGCATCGTAGATGCCAGCGAATGCCCCCCTACCTTTGGAGTTTCCCACGGGCTTGTAATCGGGCTGATTGCCGGGGGTGACGGCGCCATCCGCAAAGCGGTAGAATTTGCAGAAGATGATCCTGCACAAGGATGGAAAGACTTACAAGCTCATGAAGTATCAACGCGCGATTTTGTGGTAGGCATTGCTGCCAGTGGCACAACACCTTATGTAACAGGGGCGTTGATGCAATGCAATAGCCAGGGTATCGGCACAGGATGCATCACATGCAATCCGGGCTCACCGGTAGCACAGGCGGCACAATTCCCGATAGAAGTGATTACCGGACCTGAGTTTGTAACCGGTAGTACCCGCATGAAAGCAGGCACGGCGCAAAAATTGATTTTGAACATGGTCTCCACGGCTGTCATGATCAAGTTAGGAAGGGTAATGGACAACAAGATGGTAGACATGCAACTGTCCAATCAAAAGCTGATTGACAGGGGCACAACCATGGTAGCAGAGCAAACCGGACTTGATTTTGAGCAGGCCAGAAAGTTATTACTACAATATGGCAGTGTAAGAAATGCTGTCAATTCGGCTCTTTTTTGAATTATAGAACACTTTCGAATCACCAATTAACACTTACCAATCGATCTTTGCAGTATGCACGAACTGGAACCATTTTATCGTTGGCGCGACTATTACTCCGCTGAAGAAGACAAGAAGTCTCCCTTCTATGGCAGAACCTACAGCGAGTTCGAATACACGCATACCATCTACAACTACTACATACATCCCCAATGGGATGATATAGGCAGTCCGACTCTTTTCATTAAGATACTATACGCCGATTACCACAACGGATTTGCCATCATCGAGATGATTGGGGAATGGAACGACTGTATACACAATGACATCATGTTCCTGAAGCGTGAAATCATTGAAAAGCTGCTCTCCGAAGGCATTTACCGGTATATTCTTATTGGCGAGAATGTGCTGAATTTCCATGGATCAGACGATTGCTACTATGAAGAATGGTATGAGGATGTAGCCGATGAAGGCGGCTGGCTGGTTGGCTTGGGATTTAGAGAACACGTAGCAGAAGAGATGAAGAAACACAGGATTCCTCATTACCTACTCATTGGACCAAGATTCGATGAGGTAAACTGGCGCACCTATGAGCCATTGGCCCTCTATGAGATTATTGAACACCTGTTACTTAAAGCCTTACCGCAATGAGACTATTTATAACAATGTTGATTTACTGCTGTTTTTTGTCATGTTCTTCGCAACGAAATCAACCCGATAGCAACAAGCAACTCCCAGCATGGCTGCAGCAGCGAATTGAAGGACACCTGTCGGAACCCACATCAACCCCACCGATACGCATAGATGCCTGTTTGTGGCAAGGAGATACCGTATACCATGAATCAGCTCCTTGCTGTGATCAGTTTACCACTTTGTATAATAAGGCTGGAGCGATTCTTTGTTATCCTACCGGTGGCATCACCGGTCAGGGGGACGGAAAATGTCCCTCATTCAGATCAACGCATCAGGCACTATTTACGGTTTGGGAAGATGACAGAAATAGCGAAAAATAGGGTAATGTGAAGCGCTGTACTCTTACTACTTTCACATCGCTATGCACAGAGACTCACATAATCTATTCCAATCTTACGTTTCGAGGTTCGGAAAGCTGTTGTGGGCTATCCTGCTAATCACACTTACAACCCTCTCCATTGGTGCCACCAGCAGCTCAGCAAACGAGGATGATCAACAAACTGCTGCCCCCGACAGGCAGGATACTGCTATCCAAATAAACCACCTGAAGAGACTTCATGCCAGTATTGTGAACTCCAACCCACTGGAGGCTGCGGGCTACATCATGGAAGCCTTGCAACTGGCCACACAAATCGGCGACCAACACCAAATTGCCACCTTGCACAAGAGTCTGGGCGACAACTACCGCAATTTGGGATTACGTACAAAAGCACTGGAATCCTACCTCAAGACCCTCGACCTGAGCACTAGTCTCGGAAAAAGTTCAATGACGGTTTATGCGCTCAACGACGTTGGCAATATCCACTACGACAGCAAGCAATATGGTGAGGCACTGCAGTATTACAGACAGGCCTTGCTAACCGGCCGAGAGGCAGACGAAATATTGCCAGTTGCCGTTTCGCTCAACAACATCGGATTAGTCTACAAACGGCTTGGCTTGCATGACTCTGCCTACCACTACCACCTATTGGGACTGGAGGAGCGGAAAAAGGTGAAAGATCCTTTTTACATTGCCCATTCTTACAACTATCTGGGCGAAGACCTGAAAAATCTGGGCAGGTATGAGGAAGCCAAAGAAATACTACTACAGGCAGAGGGTATATTTAGCCGGCTGAGAAACACCTATATGTGGATGTCCGCCCGCAATCAGTATGCTGATATCCTAAATCTGGAGGGAAAATCTGATAGCGCACTGCTGGTATATCAGGCTGTGTACGACACACTCAGTGTCAACGGCAATTACCCTATGCTTGCTAGTCAGGGTATTATCATGGCTAAGGAATACCAGCAAAGAAACAGCCAATCTATGGCTTCAGCCATGCTAGACAGCACTATTGCCATAGCGGAAGAGCATGGTCTGTTGAATGAACTTCTGACAGCACTTCAGATGCAGATGGATCAGCAGGAGCAACAGAATCAGTGGCAAAGAGCCTTTACAACCCAGAAAAAGTATCTGCAGACACTTCTGCAGCAGAATGAAAATGAGATGACCGGCAAAATCGGGCTGATAGAAGCGCAGCTTGCTGCTAACAGCAAGGAAGAACAACTCCAGTCGTTGCAAAGAGAATCATCCTTGCGCGAAGATGCCCTGAGGGCCCAGCGAATCAAGAACAATGCGCTGTTCGGAGTCATCGGCGTTATCATGGTGCTGGTCATCATCATTATGTTCGGGTTTTACCAAAAGGCACGATCTAACAAGGAGTTGCTACAAAAGAACAACATCATCGCCCAGCAAAACAGTGCTATTGAGCAACAAAACAGTGAGCTACGATTGGCGAAGAACGCTGCAGAACGTGCATCAGCAGCCAAGACCGAATTTGTGACCAACATCAGTCATGAACTGCGCACGCCCATGAACGCCATCATTGGATTAACCGATCTGATATTGGAACGAAACAATCTGGCTGCCGATGACCTAAAAAGTCTGGAGTCAGTAAGGTATTCTGCCACCTACTTAGTCAACATCCTCAATGAGGTGTTGGATATGTCGCGTATTGAAGAGGGTAAGATCACCATCCTGAAGGAATCGTTTTCCATGCACGGCATGGCTGACCAGCTGGGACAGACATTCCGGCACCGTATTCCTGCTACGGTAGAACTTATGGTGGACATTGACAAAGCCATACCTGAACACCTGTTGGGTGACAGTACCCGTATCTATCAGGTGATCACCAATCTGGTTGGTAACGCCATCAAGTTCACCAAGAATGGATCCATCCGGGTTAGCATCTATCCTGTTTCAACACAAAACGATAAGCACAAGATTCGCTTCTCTGTTGCAGACACCGGCATCGGTATGTCAGCAGAAACGGTTACGCGCATTTTCAAGCGTTTTGAGCAAGCATCAGACTATACCGAAAGGGTGTACGGTGGAACGGGCCTTGGTCTGGCGATTTCCCATCAGCTGGTACAGTTGATGGGTGGAGAACTGAAAGTGGACAGCAAGCCGGATGTCGGTAGTGATTTCTATTTCGATCTTGTGCTACCCCGTGCAGCCAAGGTAAAACCGCTCTTGAAAGAAGTCGCTGCCTACAGTGAACCCCTCCATGGTATCCGCATCTTGTATGCCGAAGACAACGAGGTAAATCGCTTTTTGGCTGAGCAGATCTTCCTGAACTGGAAGATTGATCTGGCCTTTGCTGAAAATGGCCAGCAAGCCGTTGAGCTGGCGGAAAGTCAGCAGTACGATATTATCCTGATGGATGTACAAATGCCAATCATGGATGGTATTGAGGCAACGCGAAGAATCAGAAGCCTCACAAGCGTCAACAGCAAGGTGCCCATCATCGGATTTACCGCCGATGTAATGGAACCGACCAAGAAGAAGGCCTTCGACGCAGGAATGGATAACATCATGGTAAAGCCCTTCAACAAGGAAGAACTGTTTGCCATGATTCGGCGATATGCCGGCACTGACAATAAGTTGGCCTGATCAACCGCCTATGTTGGTAACCAATACCAACCCAATCTGCACACCCAACTGATTGACCCTTCCTATGTATTTGTCAGCTTCTTGTAGCGAGACCGTGGCAGGATTCATGGCCTGCTGCAAAGAATAATAGTCATTATCGTACAAGTCAATGAGATAATACGGCTTCGCATACAACGACACATGAGGGGTAAGCGACACAAAAGCTTGTACGGTTGGAGCAATGCCCAGATAGTTGAACGCATCGATTGGTGACCCGACAAATGGCTGTAATGCCGCTTCCGTACCTGTAGCCTGTGCCTTCAAGTGGGCATACACCAAACTGATACCAAAACCTACGGTTAGCCCATCACCGGGGCCGGGATATGCGCCAAAGGCTACCTCTCCCTGGTATCCACTAAGCACCAGACCGGTTCGGTAGGCATCTGTACCACTCATGATGGCAGTGGATTGAGCACGAATCCAGGCCATATCCAGATTGATGGTAACCCTTTCAGTTCCCACGCCCACAGCCACGGAAGGCCCTGAAAACTGCTCTAGCTCCTGCATGGGTCTGTTCAGCCCCTTACGGTTTGTGTTATACTCACGTATTACCTTATTCACCGGGTGGTCCGCTACCCGATGCCAATGAAAACCCATGCCGCCGTACAACGTCACCTGTGCCTGTGCAAACGCTCCTGACATCATCACCATCAGCAGCAACCAATACCGCACCACAGATGACAGCCGGCTAAAAAGCAGGAAACGACTCGTCTGATCGCTATTCGTGTTGGCCATCCTATTCATAACGTCGGTATTCATTTTCCTGTGTGTACATAATGAAAAATTGCATGGAAGCAACATCCTAGCTGTTGCCTTGGTATATCAGGAAATGTGTGACTGCTGAATAGCGATTTTAGGCCGATACCTCAAAAAATGGATTAAGCAGGTTCTCTTTGTTGTAGGAAAGTGGCTTATCTGTACCGGCAATAGTAACCTTGCCACCGGCCTCCAACACCACTGCATGTCCGGCAGCAGTATCCCACTCCATGGTGGGTCCCAACCTGGGATATCGATGCGCCTTTCCTTCAGCGATTCGGCAAAACTTGAGGGAGCTCCCGGCAGATTGGAAAACAACCTCCCCGTATGCGAGTTTCAACTGTTCCACATAAGCCGTTACTTCCGGCGTACTGTGCGACCTGCTGCCCATCACCACGATCGTTTCACCTGCTACCGGTGGCACTACCTGTAAGGGTGTAACCACGCCTGCTCTGTCGATCTTGATGGCTTTTCCCGGACAGGCTGCATAGGTAACCTGCTCCACAGGTATATATACAACACCCAATACTGGGCGGCCATCCTGCACCAATGCGATGTTCACCGTAAACTCCCCATTTCGCTTGATGAATTCCTTGGTGCCGTCCAACGGATCAACCACCCAGCAAACTGTCCACTCTTTCCTTACAGAATAGGGCAGCTGACGTGACTCCTCAGAAATTATCGGAATATCGGGAGTAAGTTGCTGTAGTCGTTGCACGATCAGGTCATTGGATGCCTTGTCAGCCAACGTCAACGGCGAATCGTCTTCCTTAACCTCTACTGAGAAATCTTTGGCATAAATGGACATGATGGCATGGCCTGCTGCTTGTGCGATAGCGATTACCGCATCCAAATCAGGAGTCATAATGTATGGATTGTTGGCCTGTAAAGGTACGCAGTGCCGGCCGGAATCTGGTGCCCCCATTCCTGGGCCTATGACCTGTGTCATTGCACCATCGGCCGTTTCAGCGTAATTTTCACACAAACAAATGATCTATGCATCAGATTAAGAATTGGTTGGTAGCGCTGGATTTAACCCATACAGACGAGGACATCCTTCATAATATTGAAACGATGAGTGCTGCCTTGTTGCCGGATAGCATCACCTTTCTGCATGTGGTACCGGAGTTGAACAGCCTCGCCACTGTATTTGCTACTCCTGCGGATCGTATGCAATATTGGAAAGAGCGTGAGGATAGTGCCTCTGCACAGATGCATGATTTGATTGATGACTATTTTGGTCATCGCAGCGACATTCGTATTTCCGTAGAGACCGTTTGCGGATCACCGCTCAAACAAGTGCTGCAAAAAGCAGCAGACAACAAAGCTGATCTGGTAGTGGTAGGCAAAAAGAAATCCAGCTCGGGCAGTGGTGTGGTAGCACAAAAACTAGCGCGAAGGCTTCCTTGCTCCATTTTGTTTATACCGGAAGGATTTACCAGACCAATCAAAAAGATCACTGTTCCTGTCGACTTCACCGAAGGATCGTCATATGCCTTAGATGTAGCGCTGGCATCGGCACATTTGATGAATGATCCCGCTGTTGAGGTGTTGCATGTCTACGATGTGCCACCGGTAGTTTCCTTGAAAATAGGACGTACGCCGGAGCAATTCGATCAGATGATTAGAGCCAATGTACAAACCGCTGCAGACCGATTTTTGGCTGAACATGACACCGGCAGGATGTCTATTCAACTGGTGCTGGAATCCAACAAGCAACAAACTACGGCCCGGCAAATCATCACCCACACAGAGCTGGGCAGAACAGACTGGCTCATCATCGGTGCCAAAGGGCATAGCCTGATGGAAATCCTGTTCATCGGCAGCGTGACGGAAAAAATCATCACACATCCCATCAATTATCCGGTGATGGTGGTAAGAATCCCCGACAAGGATGATATAAATCAATGATAGCCAGTGTAATGGTGCCTACCTTGTAGAATCATCGAAGCACCGTTACAATTCATTGGCTATGCAAACCCATACAACAATCGTCGTAGGACTGGACTTTACCATACTGGACAACTTACTGATTAGGCGGGCCGCACAGATGGCTCAGTTGTTGCGTGCCGACAAGCTGATTGTTGTACACATCATTGATGATGTAGAGGCGCCAGTCGGATTGTTGCCAGACTTCCGGGTAATCCATGAGGAAGAGGAGCATCACCTACGCAGAGAGCTGGCATTTGAGGTGGAAGATAACCTACCCACAGACCACGCATACGACATTGAGTACATTGTCCGGCGCGGAAGGCCACTTCAGGAATTCTTTAACCTGTGTGGTGAAAGACATATAGAATTGATGATTCTGGGCCGCAAGAAGGAGCTGCGCGGCAAAGGCATCCTGCCCTTTGAGATGGCTCGATATGCTGCCTGCCCCATACTATTCGTGCCGGAAAACGTGAAGGTTCGCCTAAAGGAACTGATGGTCTGCAACGACTTCAGCTGCTTCTCGCGCAATGCGATGGAGTATGCCATACGGCTTGCCTCCCAAAACGAAGAACACATCACTGTATACAGCCAGCACGTTTTCGCCGAGCCCGCCATCGATGATGCCAACCCGGAACCTGAAACGGATTCCATCACCCAACATCACCATCGACTCATCCGGCAGTACAATCAGTTCATTAACGGCATGGAACTGGGTGAAGTACATGTAAAACCGCTGTTTACCAATGATCACCACCACACCACTCAGGCAGTAATCTATGAGGAAGCCAAAAAGAAGCACATCGATCTATTGCTGATTGGCTCCCGCTCCAGATCTGTCGACACACCTGTATTCATGGGGTCCATGACAGAAAAGCTGCTACGACTGGCGCATGATATCCCTGTTTTGATTGTTAAACGACCGATTGAATCGGGCAACCAACCGGCCAATGCCGGACGCTTTGACCAGATTTCGGCCTAAACACCTGCACTATGGCACACCTGCTTGTACCCATCGATTTTTCAGATTGCTCACTTCATGCAGCGGTATATGCCATGAACCTGAGTGTACCACTGAAAGCAACTGTAGAGTTGCTGCATGTCTACCACGTACCTGTGCTGGATCCCAATATGACACCCGATATGGTAGAAGCATTGGTACAACAAAGCGAGGTGAATGCCCACGACCAATACATCCTTTTTAAGCAAAAACTGGATAAATATAGCCGGGTAGACACCTACTTTACCCTGCGAAGCGGCTTCGCTGTCAGCAACATCACTACCTATGCTACTGATTGTGGTGCCGACTATATCATAATGGGTACGCTGGGTGCTGATGGGTTCAAAAAGCTGGTCGGCAGCAATACTGCCAACGTGATTGAACATACACAGATACCGGTAATTGCAGTGCCGGAAAAAGCAGCCTTTACAGACATCCGCAACATACTGTATGCCAGCGACCTACGATTCGATGATTACAAATACATTGATCAGCTGGTCATACTCGCCAAGGCACTCCATGCCACCATCACTTGTCTGCATATTACCGAAACAGGTCATCCCCTGAATACTCAAAAATTACATGAGCTGCAGCGCTACTTCAGGGATGAAATGCATATGGAGTATCTACAGTTCGCCGAAATCTCATCTGACGACATATTTGAAGGCCTTACTATGTATATAGATGAGCATGAAGTGGATATGATAGCCATGTTGACCAGAAAGCGCAATCTGCTGGAGCGAATATTCCACAAAAGCATGACCCGGAAGATGGCCTACCACACCCATATACCCCTGCTGGCATTCCACAATTAGGGTTGTAATAAATGGCTGTTCTCAGGAATTGTTTGTACATTTAAGTGCGTTGCAAACACTTAACCCTTACGCTGCATGAAACTGGAAATGCCTGATTGCCAGCATTGCAAAAGTAGACGACATTCCCTATTCCACTTTTGCCATCTCGATGAGATAGATGATATCAGCATGAGCAAGACCTGCTCTGCCTACAAACGGGGACAGATTCTTTTTCAGGAAGGATCCAAGCCTTTGGGTATCTATTGCATCAATGAAGGAAAGGTAAAGGTGTACAAATATGCCTCTGACGGCAAGGAACAGATCATCCGTATTGCCAAGCCGGGAGATTTTGTGGGATATTGCAGCCTGCTATCAGACTCGCGCTACCCCGTTTCTGCTGCAGCTTTGGAGGACAGTCAGGTTTGTCTGGTGCCGAAGGAAAACATACTGTCTTTGTTCCGGGACAACCGCAACTTCAACGAGGGGCTGGTGAAGCTACTGTGCAGCACCATAGAGAATTCATTTGAGAAGATGGCTGACCTGGCCTACAAGCCGGTAAAGGGCAGGATGGCAGAAGCACTCCTGCTGCTCAACCAAACTTACACCAACGATGAAAACCCGAAAGGAGTTATCGCCATCACCCGTGAAGACCTCGCCAGCCTGGTAGGTACAGTAAAGGAAACAGCCATTCGCGTGTTGAAAGACTTTAAAGAGGACAACCTGATCTCTACCGACAAGACCAAGATAGTGGTAGAGGATGCGCAGGGATTAGCCAGAATTAGCAAGTTGTACGACTGATTTGTTCCTACAGCTTCCGCATCACTTCCTGCAGACTGTCACGCCAATAGGGTATTTGTATCCCCAGTGCCGTTTTGATGGCACTTTTGTCCAGCACACTGTAGGCAGGCCTTCGAGCCGGAGTAGGATAATCTATGGTGCTGATGGGCAATACCCTGCACTGCAGTGAGGCCATATCAATGATAGCCCGTGCAAAGTCATACCAACTGGCTACACCTTCGTTCGAATAATGAAACACACAACCATCCACCTCCTCATCGGCTACTGCTAATGCTATTAATGCACTTGCCAGATCAAAGGTAGATGTGGGTGCACCTATTTGATCAGAGACCACCCTGAGTTCGTCTCTTTCAGCCCCCAGCCGTAGCATGGTTCGCATAAAGTTCTGGCCGTAAGGGGAATATACCCATGCAGTACGCACTACTACAGCCCGTTTCCATGTGAGCGCTTTTTCCTCACCGTCCCACTTGGTAGCACCATAGACGCTTAGCGGGTTGGGTTCATCAGTAACGCTGTAGGGATGAGATTGCAGTCCATCGAATACGAAGTCTGTAGAGATGTGTATCAAACGGGTGTTGTATTGAGCGCAGGCATCAGCCAAATAGCTCACAGCCGTCGCATTGATCAGTCTGGCTGTGGCCGGCTCCTGCTCAGCAAGATCCACCTTGGTATAGGCGGCACAATTGATACATACCTCGGGCTTCTGCTTGGCAAACCACTTCTCTATGGCTGTCTTGTCCGTGATATCCAGCGTGTGCACATCGGTGAAGTGCCACTGGTGGTGTCGGTGCTGTGCAGACAGCACCTGAAGGGTGTATCCCAATTGTCCGTCTGCACCGGTAACCAGTATCTTGCTCATGCGTTGTAGTTGAATAGGCCGGTATGATGACCAAAACGGGGTAGTTGCAGGTCTTTGCCACTGAGGATAGCCTTGTCTGCCGGAATCCGCCAATCGATGGCCAATGAGGGGTCATCCCAGGCGATCCCCCCTTCATGGTCTCTGGCATAATAGTTATCACACTTGTAGAAGAAGGTAGCGTAGGGCGACAAGACGGAAAAACCATGCGCAAAGCCCCTTGGAATGTATAGCTGCTGCTTGTTGTCGGCACTCAGCTCTATGGCGAATGATTGGCCATATGTAGGTGAACCGGTACGGATATCTACAGCTACATCCAACACACTGCCTTCCAGCACCCGTACCAACTTGGCTTGTGCATAGGGCTCCAATTGATAGTGCAGCCCGCGGATTACACCATACATCGATCTGGACTGGTTGTCCTGCACAAATGCGGTTTGTACACCTGCCTCTTCCAGAATCCTGCTGTTGAAGCTCTCATAGAAATAACCCCTGTCGTCTTCAAATACAGTTGGCTGTATCACCAAAAGTCCGGGTATTGGCGTAGGAATGATCTTCATGCCATAAAAATAGTGGCTTACCCAGTAATCTGGCTACGGAAATAATCGACAGTGTGGCGCAGACCCTCTGTAAACGTTACAGTTGGCTGATAACCTAAATGGGTTGCCGCTACCGAAATATCGGCGAGTGAATTTCGGATGTCGCCGGCCCTGCTTTCCCGATGGATAGCCTGCTGTGTGGAACCGGTAAGAATCCGCAGCTCTTCATACAATGTATTGACACTAAACCGCTCCCCTACTGCGATGTTGCACACCAGGTGTGGTGCAGGCAATGATGCTACAGTAAGCGCGCGTACGTTTGCCTGAACAGCATTGGCAACATAGGTAAAATCCCTCGTTTGGCCTCCGTCACCATCAATGTACACTGGCTGGTTGTGCAAGAGCTTATGAATGAATGCCGGAATAACCGCGGCATAGGCACCGGATGGATCCTGCCTGGGGCCAAACACATTGAAATAACGCAATCCTACTATTTCCATACCATGCAGGCGGGCAAATACATCCGCGTACAGTTCCTTGGCAGCTTTGCTCACCGCATAGGGTGACAACAGATTCCCCGTACGACTCTCTACTTTAGGCAATGTGGGCTCATCACCATACACACTTGAAGAAGAGGCATACACGATCCGCTTGATGCCGGCTTCATGTGCTGCCTGCAACAGGGTAACAAAGCCGCCTACATTCACATCGTTGCTGGTAACAGGATCTTTTACCGACCGTGGCACGGACCCCAAAGCCGCCTGATGTGTGATATAGTCTACCCCTGCACAGGCAGCCGCACAGGCATCCCTGTCTCTGATGTCGCCTTCCAGGAACTGCAAGCGGTCATCTCCGGCAAATTGGTTCAGGTTGTGGAGATATCCGGTAGACAGGTTATCCAGTACCCGAACTTCTGCAGCGCCATGTTGCAGGAAGTAGGCAACCAGATGAGACCCGATGAAACCGGCGCCTCCGGTAACGAGCACCTTCTTTCCGGTAATGTCAGTATGGTGGTACGTGGGTGTCATGCTTGCTTATCGTTGGTGGTATTGTGCTTCGTAGTATTGCTGATAGGCGCCCGAGGTGACATGCTCCAGCCACTCGCTGTTGGCCAGATACCAGTCTATTGTTTTTTCCAGGCCTTCTTCAAATTGCAGCGACGGTGCCCATCCCAACTCGCGGTTGATCTTGGTAGCATCTATCGCATACCTTCTATCGTGCCCCGCCCTGTCCTTTACGTAGGTAATCAATTGTTCGCTTTCTCCTTCGGCACGACCGAGCTTTTTATCCATGATGCGGCACATAACCCGGATCAGGTCGATGTTTTGCCACTCGTTGAAGCCCCCAATGTTGTAGGTTTCACCGGTAACACCCTTGTGGTACACTACATCAATGGCGCGGGCATGATCGGCAACCCACAACCAGTCTCGGGTGTACTTACCATCGCCATACACCGGCAGTGCCTTGTTGTGCTGAATGTTGTGGATGAACAGTGGAATCAACTTTTCGGGAAACTGATGCGACCCGTAGTTGTTGGAACAGTTGCTGAGCACCACCTGCAATCCATAGGTGTTGTGGTAAGCCCTGACAAAGTGATCGCTCGCTGCTTTGGAGGCAGAATACGGACTCTTGGGATCATAGGGTGTTGTTTCCAGAAACAATCCTGTATCGCCCAGTGAACCATATACCTCGTCGGTAGACACATGGTAGAAGCGCTTCTGATCATAGCTTCCCTGCCAATGATGACGGGCTGCATTGAGCAGATTTACCGTGCCGACCACGTTGGTCATCACAAAATCCAGTGGATTGGCTATCGATCTGTCAACATGTGACTCTGCAGCCAGGTGGATGACTCCATCCGGTTGCTCCTGCGCAAACAGCTCCTGTATGAAGGCGCCATCCGTGATGTCACCTTTCACAAACCTGTAGTTGGGTGCCTCTTCTACATCCTTCAGGTTTTCCAGATTGCCTGCATACGTTAACGCATCCAGGTTGAGGATCTGGTACTCGGGGTATTTCTGTACGAACAGCCGCACTACGTGCGAGCCGATGAAGCCTGCACCACCTGTTATGATTATCTTTTGCTTTGCCATATCGAACCCTTAGAGCGACCAGTAGGTCATGTTTTGAATCTTGTTTCTGAACACACCCTTTACATCAACAAACACGGCATTATCGTTCACCCGCTCCTGAAACCAAGACTCCGGTAGCTGTGTGTAGGCATCGTGGTTTACTGCTACTATGATGGCATCATAGCCCTTGTTGGGCTCATCAGCCAGCGTAAACCCGTACTCATGCTGCACCTCTGCCGCATCGGCATGTGCATCTACGACGTCTACCTGTAGGCTGTAGTTCTTCAGTTCCTTCACCAGGTCTGCCACCTTGGAGTTGCGGATATCGCTGACGTTTTCCTTGAAGGTAGTACCCATCACCAATACCTTACTTCCTTTCAGCAGTTTATCGGACTTGATGAGGTGCTGTACGGTCTTCTTGGCCACATAAGAAGCCATGTCATCATTGATGCGTCTGCCACTCAGGATTACCTCCGGATCATACCCAAGTGCTGCTGCCTTGTAGGTGAGGTAATAGGGATCCACACCGATGCAGTGGCCACCGACCAGGCCTGGAAAGAAGCGCAGGAAGTTCCACTTGGTGCCTGCCGCCTCCAACACGTCGAAGGTGTTGATGTCCATCAGATCGAAGATCTTGGAGAGTTCATTCATCAGGGCGATGTTCAAATCGCGCTGCGTGTTTTCGATGATCTTGGCCGCTTCAGCCACCTTGATGGACGCTGCACGATGTACGCCCGCCTCAACCACCATCTCATACACCTGTGCCACTACTTCCAGCGACTCGGCATCCATACCCGACACCACCTTGGTGATTTTCTCGAGTGTATGTTCCTTATCACCCGGGTTGATGCGCTCAGGTGAATATCCTACCTTGAAGTCGACTCCAGCCTTCAGCCCACTGTGAGCCTCCAGCACCGGGATGCAATCCTCCTCAGTACAACCGGGATATACGGTACTTTCATATACTACATAGTCGCCCTTCTTCAGCACCTTACCCACCGTTTCACTGGCAGCCAGCAGGGGCTTCAGGTTGGGCACGTTGTGTTTGTCTACGGGAGTAGGTACGGCAACGATGTGAAACGAAGCTTCTGAGAGGTCTGCTGGATTGGCCGTAAAAAAGATATCGCACCCCTCAAAGGCATGCGACTCCAGCTCATTGCTGGGATCGATACCCTGGCGCATGAGGTCCACACGCCCCTGATTGATGTCAAATCCGATTACCTGAATCTTTCGGGCAAAGGCCAGGGCAATGGGCAGTCCTACATATCCCAGACCGATGAGTGATAGCTTGGCTTCCTTTTGTAACAGTTGTTGTATCATGGAGCGGGTTGCTTGGTGACTGAATGGTTTTGTAGTTGATAGGTATCTCCGCTTTCCGGGCAAACTGCCCATCCGGCTTCATTGAATGCTAGACGGTGGCCATACTCACTCATCCATCCCATCTGGCGGGCCGGGTTGCCCACCACCAGGGCGTAGGGTGCAACGTCTTTGGTTACTACTGCACCGGCGCCGATGAAGGCAAAGGCGCCGATTTCTACGCCACATACAATGGTTGCGTTGGCACCGATGGTAGCCCCTTTCCGTACCAGCGTCTGCAGATATTGACCACGGCGGTTGACAGCACTCCGGGGATTGATCACGTTGGTAAACACCATGGATGGACCGAGGAATACATCATCCTCACAGATAACACCCTGATAGATGGCTACATTGTTTTGCACCTTTACCCGGTTGCCCAGCACCACCCCGTCGGCTACCATCACATTTTGTCCCAGCGAGCAGTTGCTGCCGATGACAGCACCCGGCATCAGGTGGCAGAAATGCCACACTTTGGAACCTGCACCGATGCTACAGCCCTCGTCCACAACCGCTGTAGGGTGTACAAAGTAGTTGTTATCGTCTGATGTAGTCATCAAATGTCTTGTGTTCTATCTTGTACAGATCCTCTTTGGGAAGTTTCCTGAAATAGTCATAGGTGATTTCCAGACCTTTGGATCGATTCACTACAGGCTCCCACCCCAATATCTCCCGGGCTCTGGTGATGTCCGGCCGGCGTTGCATAGGGTCGTCTTGCGGCAACGGCTGATAGATTACCCGCTGATTGGTGCCCGTAAGTCGTATGATTTCTTCCGCAAACTCACGAATGGTGATTTCGTCGGGGTTACCGATGTTTACCGGATCAGTATAATCGCTCATCAGCAAGCGGTAGATACCTTCAATCAGGTCATCCACATAGCAGAAGGATCTTGTCTGACTGCCATCGCCAAATACGGTTAGGTCCTCCCCGCGGAGCGCCTGACCGATAAAGGCGGGCAACACCCGGCCATCGTTGAGGCGCATGCGTGGGCCATACGTGTTGAAGATGCGGACGATGCGTGTATCCAGACCATGGAACCGATGATAGGCCATGGTGATGGCCTCCTGATAGCGCTTGGCTTCATCATATACGCCACGTGGCCCGATTGGGTTTACATGACCCCAGTAATCCTCCGTTTGGGGATGTACCAATGGATCGCCATACACTTCAGAGGTGGAGGCTACCAGGATGCGGGCTTTCTTTTCCTTGGCCAATCCGAGCAGATTGTGCGTACCCATGGCCCCTACCTTAAGCGTCTGTATCGGAATCTTCAGGTAATCAATCGGGCTGGCCGGTGAGGCGAAGTGCAGGATGTAATCCAACGGACCGGATACATGCACAAATCGGGTAACATCGTGGTGGTAAAAGCTAAAGGCTTTGTGGGCAAACAGATGTTCGATATTGGCCAGGTTACCGGTGATGAGGTTATCCATTGCCAACACCTCAAAGCCCTCTTTGATGAACCTGTCGCACAGGTGTGACCCAAGGAAACCGGCAGCTCCGGTGATCAATACACGTTTAGCCATGTGGTATCTCTTTAGACAGGATGCACAACAGCTCTGCCGATACTGCTGTAATAGTATCCTAATTCTTTCATGTCGTCCAGGTCATATAGGTTTCGACCGTCAAATATAACCTTCTGAGCCAGTCTGGCACCTATCTTCTGGAAGTCTGGCGTACGAAACACCGACCACTCTGTGGCAACCAGCAGGGCATCTGCCCCTTCCAGCGCATCATATTGATTATCGGCATAGTCGATGGCGGGATTTACCTGTGCCTTCACATTTTCCATCGCCTCCGGATCATAGGCGGTAATGGTAGCACCAGCAGCAAGCAAGGCTTCAATCATGTAGAGTGCAGGCGCTTCCCGGATGTCGTCGGTATCGGGCTTGAATGCCAATCCCCACAGGGCAAAATGCTTGCCGGAGAGGTCGCCGCCATAGTAATCCAACACCTTGCGTACTAATGCCAGTTTCTGGTTTTCATTGATCTCCATCACCTTGCTGATGATGCCAAAGTCGTAGCCATAGTCCTTGCCGCTCTTCACCAGTGCCTGCACGTCTTTCGGAAAACAGCTTCCGCCGTATCCGATGCCCGGAAACAAGAACCGCCTGCCGATACGGGTATCAGAGCCGATTCCGATACGCACCTTGTCAACGTCGGCTCCCACCATCTCGCAGAAGTTGGCGATCTCGTTCATGAACGTAATCTTGGTGGCCAGGAAGCTATTGGCAGCATATTTGGTAAGCTCAGCACTCTTCTCATCCATGAAGATGATGGGATTGCCCTGCCGTACGAAAGGTTTATACAGGTCTTCCATGATGGACTTCGCACGATCGGAGGAAGTACCGATAACCACACGGTCCGGCTTCATGAAATCGTCTACTGCAAATCCCTCCCGTAGAAACTCCGGGTTGGACACTACGTCGAAAGGGACGGTAGCATGGGCGGCTATGGCTGCTGTTACCTTCTCGGCCGTACCTACCGGCACGGTGCTTTTGTCTACGATTACCTTGTAGTCTGTCATGATCTTACCCAGGTCATCGGCAACGCCGAGCACATAGGAAAGGTCTGCCGATCCATCCTCGCCGGGCGGCGTGGGTAGTGCCAGGAAGATGATCACCGCTTCCGCAATGGCTTCTTTCAGGTCGGTGGTGAAGTGTAGCCTGCCTTGGCGGATGTTCCGCTCAAACAGGGTATCCAGGTGTGGCTCATAAATGGGTACCACGCCATTTTTCATCTTGCGGACCTTTTCTTCGTTGATGTCCACGCAAATAACATCGTTCCCTGTTTCTGCAAAACAGGTGCCTGTTACCAGCCCTACATATCCTGTTCCAACAACTGCAATCTTCATGGGGTGCGTATTAGTGTTTTATGAATGATGTGATATGTTGTGTGATGAATTGCAACTGCTCTTCATCCAATTCTGTATGCATAGGAAGGGAAATTACCTGCTGCGCCAACTGTTCACAAACCGGGAAATCACCGGGTCGGTATCCATAAGAAGCATAAGCCTTGGACAAGTGCAGCGGCACGGGATAATACACCATGCTTGGTATACCATTGGCCTGCAGGTACTGCTGCAGCTCATCGCGGCGTTCGGTCAGTTTGATGGTATACTGATGGAACACATGGTATGCATAAGGCGCACGGTACGGTATGGTGATGCCAGGCACACTTTCCAGCAGGGCATCATACCGGTCTGCTGCTTGCCGGCGCAGCTGATTGTAGGACTCCAGCCGTATCAACTTAGCCCGTAGGATTACAGCCTGCAGGGTATCCAGCCGTGAATTGACGCCGATTTCATCATAGTAATACCGGCGATCCGATCCATGATTGGCGATGAGTCGAATGCGTGCCGCCATGGCAGCATCGTTAGTGCTGAGGGCTCCCCCGTCGCCATAGCAGCCCAGGTTCTTGGTCGGATAAAAGGATGTACAGCCAATCAACCCAATACTTCCCAGCATCGCTTCCCGTCCGTCGGGGTAGATGTATCTGCCACCTGTGGCCTGTGCATTGTCCTCGATTACCGGTATGCCGTACTTGCTGCTGATTTCCATGAGTGGAGCCATATCTACCGCTTGCCCAAACAAGTGCACGGGTACAATGGCTTTGGTACGTGGTGTAATTGCAGCCTCCAGTTGGTGCATATCCATGTTGAAGGTATCGACATCAACATCGATGAACACCGGCTTCAGCTTGAGCAAAGCAATTACTTCTGCGGTGCTGACGAAGGTAAAAGGTGTTGTGATCACCTCGTCACCCGGTTCACATCCCAGTGCCATCAGGGCAATCTGAAGCGCATCGGTGCCGTTGCCGCACGGAATAACGTCCGACACGGTAAGGTACTGAGCAAGAGCCGTAGCAAAATCCTTTACCGGCTGTCCGTTGATGAACGCCGTAGATTGGATGACTTCCTGAATCGCAGCATCCACTTCATCCTTCATATGCTGGTACTGCGTAGACAGGTCTACCATCTGTATTCTTCTCATGAAATGCGCTATTTTCGTGCACAAAGATAGGTACTATAAGGCGCCTGTCACTGTTGTTGGTACTATTAAGTACAACCGTTGATTGAAAAATACCGGCATGTACTTCTTCATTCAAATCACCATGATAACGAAGCCGATATGAAAATGCTTGCCGCTTGGACTATCCGGGCACTGCTATGCAGCCTATTGTGGGTAGGCAGTCCGCTGGTTGTATCCGGTCAGTCGCAAGAGGTACGTCCGGTAGCCATCAGTCTGGTTACCGTGCAGGGAGGTGTGCATGTACCAGCCGGTGATCTGGCGGATCGGTTCGGTGTATTCGGCACGGTTGGTGGTGGCTATCAGTACAAGTTCCGGTCCAACTGGCTGGTGGGCATTACAGGTGATTTCCTGTTCGGTCCTACTGTGAAGGAAGACTCTCTGCTGCGGGGTCTCCTCACCAATGATGGATTCCTGATAGGGTTGGATGGTGCTCAGTACAATCCCATCCTATACCTCCGGGGTTACCGGTTTCAGCTTACTGCAGGCAAGATACTTCCTATATGGCAACGCAATCCGAATAGCGGCTTGCTGGTGAACGGCACCATCGGTTTTTTGCAGCATAAGATCTACTACGATGTAAAGCAGCGTGACAACCTGCCACAGATCAGTCGGGAGAACATAAAAGGCTATGACCGCCTGAGTAATGGCTGGGTATTTACCGGCTTTATAGGCTATCACCACATGAGCCCAAATCGCCTTGTCAACTATCAGATAGGTGTGGAATACCAATATGGCGCCACAAAACTGAGGCGCACGGCGAACTACGACGGCGAGCCGGTTACCGATGACTTTCGGGCAGATCAGGCCATTGGCTTCAGGGCTACCTGGATATTGCCCCTGTATAGGAAAAGGTCTATTGACTACAACAAATACTTCGAGTAGTGCCTGGACTTGCCTATCAGCTGGGAGTAAGAGCCTACCAAGCAGGCATGACAATCGCTGCCAAGGTACATCCCAAAGCCAGGGCACGGTGGCAGGGACTTCGGCAACAGCAGGGAGTTGTAAGCGCCCTGGCAGCCACCAAAACAGCCAATCGGTTGTGGGTTCATGCAGCGTCTCTCGGCGAATTTGAGCAGGCGCGCCCCATCATTGAACAATGGAAGCAGCTACACCCGCAATGGGATATCATCATTTCTTTCTATTCACCCAGTGGGTATGAGCATAGGCAGCACTACCCATTGGCAAAAGCAGTACTGTATCTCCCCTATGATGTCCAGCAAGCCATGTCGGCGTTTGTCGCGTCTTTGCAGCCCGATATGGTGGTGGTCATCAAGTACGAGTTCTGGCTCAATTGGCTTACTGAGCTGCACCGTCGCAACATACCGGTGGTGCTGGCTGCAGGGCGATTTCATCCCGGGCAACCGTTTTTCCGCTGGTACGGCAGTAGCTTCCGGAAGGCGCTTACCTGGTTTTCCCGCATTGCTGTACAGGACCATCAAAGCCGGGATTTACTGCGCACTATTCTTCCAAACTTGCCGGTAACCGTTGCCTACGACACCCGATTTGATAGAGTAGCGGCAGTAGCGGCAGAGATGTGGCACGATGATAAGCTGGCAGCATTTTGTGGCAACAAACCGGTGATTGTGACCGGCAGCGTGTGGCCGGCAGACCTGCGCATCCTTCAGGAAGCTATCCGAAATGACACACACTACCGATGGATCATCGTACCGCACGAAATTGACGAACCACACCTGTCGGCCTTGGAAAAGTTACTGCCTAAACCATCGGTTCGGTATACCGCTGCTGACGCAATGGTTGGCGATGCGGACATCCTGCTGCTCGACAAGATGGGAATGCTGTCGAAGGTGTATCGGTATGGCGTGGCTGCCTATGTAGGGGGCGGCTTTGGAAAGGGCATACACAGTATCCTTGAGCCGGCGGCTTATGGCATACCGGTAGCATTCGGTCCTGAGATGAAAACATTTCCGGAGGCAAAGGCACTGTTGCAAACGGGAGGAGCACAGATGGTTCATGCTTCCCACGATGCCGTGGATTGGTTGAATCGTCTTGCTGATGATGCACACAGGCAAAAGGGCGGGAAGGCTGCTGCCCAATATGTAGCCGACCACCTTGGCGGCACCGCCCAAACCATATCGTTGATGGAGGAACTTATCCGGCCATAAACCGGCGGTCTACCAGTTCCAGCAACTTGTGAAACACCCTTGATTTTTCTTCGTCATACAGGGCAGACTCCAATTCCTTGTGTAGCAGTGCAGAGGCTTCCTGAAGACTGGTTGCTTTATCCAGTTGCTCTAATAGTTGATTGAAGCGCAGACCATTTCCATCCAGCAACTCATTGGTAAACCAAAACTTCTGGTTGAGGTCGATCTCCTGCTTCAGGCTGCGGATAGGCTGCTTCTTCAGTTTATTCAAGAGATCTGATTCGTCTACTTTGAAGCGGTCGTTCAGGGAATCATCGTCATCCTCATCTACAAACAAAGAGGGGGAGGCTGTTTCCTTAGGCACCGATGTAGCTTCGGGCTCAACTACAGGTTCAGGAGTAACCTCCGGCAGTGCATCTGCCGAATCGGGAGTAGCATCATCCGCTTCGTCGAAGAAGCTGATGGCAGGCGTATCGTCTACTTCTATGACCTCCGGTGAATCAGCTACAACCTCATCCTCCTGCTCATCAGATTCGTCAAGTGATAAAGCAAAAGCAGGTGTTTCATCAACATCAGGTTGCCAATCCGGCTGACCCACCGACTCGTCGGGAGCTATCGAAACAGGTGCCGGTGGCTGCGATTGCACCGGTGAAGACACAGCTCCGAGCTGTTCATCCACCAGAGCAGCCAACTGCCCGGCATACCGCTTGAGCAGTTGCAAGTCCATCAGATCAATATCACCCTGCGTTTTCAGCGTTTCCTGCAGCAGCGCAATTTTATCGAGCAATACTTCTATTTTTGTTAGGTTCATCCTTTTTCAGCGATTGAATATCCATCCGGAGAAATCCGGCATTCACAAAGTTATCCAATAACGAAAAATGTTCATCGAACCACATGTTCAGGGGGAAAAAGTAGGTTGGATTGAGGTTGTATGTGGTTCCATGTTCAGCGGAAAAACAGAGGAACTGATTCGCAGACTCAAACGGGCACAAATTGCCAACCGCAGCGTGGAGATCTTCAAACCGATGATCGACAACCGGTATAGTGATACGGAGATCGTGTCGCATGATGCCCGAAAGATCACCTCCACCCCCATCAGTCACTCTACCAACATCCTTGTATTAGCAGAAGGAATAGACGTTGTCGGTATCGACGAAGCCCAATTCTTCGATGATCAATTACCCTCGGTATGCGAACAACTTGCCTTGAAGGGCACGCGCGTTGTAGTGGCAGGGCTTGACATGGACTACAAAGGTGTGCCATTCGGCATTATGCCCGCCTTACTGGCGATTGCAGAATACGTGACCAAACTGCACGCCATTTGCATGCAGTGTGGCAACATTGCTACGCATTCCTACCGGCTGGTACAGAGCGAAGCACGGATCATGGTAGGCGAAAAAGAATCCTACGAGCCCCGATGCCGCAAGTGTTATCAGCAGGGTCTGCAATCCCGATAAATGACAATACGGTTACAAACAGGGACTTCAATACCTGTAGATTTGATGTGGAAGTGACAGAATAGCCGAAAATGTCAGTTACTGTTACCCTTCATTCAATTTTTCTTTAAATTTGGTGGCAATTGACTTTCAAACAAAAAATCGCTAGAGTATGAAAAAACTATTACTGCTGCTATCTGCGGCTGTTGTAGGTACTACCGCCTTCGCTCAGGCCAACCTGCAAAAAGTAAAAGTTGAAGAATTCAAAGGCTTCAACAAAACAGCCCTTAGTGCTGAGGAATTCAGCACACCCGTTCGTCACAACAGTAACGCCCGTTCTGCCAATGTGAACGTGATTTGGGAAGATGACTTCTCTAATGGCCTGCAATGGACAAACCGCGGTGGTGTTAACGGTACAACTAACCCACAACCTATTTGGGAATACCGCGGCACTAACACTACACCAGACACTGCTACCGGTACACGTGGTGCATATGGCTTGAATCGTCGCATCAACTCCCTGACCTGGGAAAACGGTTTCGTGATCTTCGATTCTGACTACCTGGATAACGGTGGTGTAGCCGGTGCCTTCGGCCAAGGTGCAGTGCCTGCTCCTCACTATGGTGAGTTGATTTCGCCTGCATTCGACCTGACCGGTATTCCGGACGTACAGCTGGAGTTCTATCAGTTCTACCGCAACTTCAACGCCATTACAGCTGTAGTGTTGAGTGGTGATGGTGGTTTGACCTGGAACGACACCCTGTATGTGAACACAGGCGTTGCTACCAACGCATTGACTGCAGATGATGACTATCAGATCCTGGATGTATCTCCCGTAGCTGGTAACTCTTCTCAGTTCCAGTTCAAGTTCATATTCCTGGATGATGGTGGTGCCTACTACTTCTGGCAGATCGACGACGTTCGTCTGATCCAAAAGCCTGACAACGATCTGGCCATCCTGCCTGATTTCGAAAACGCCAATGGCCTGTTCAAGTCACAGCCTGTGTTGGGAACCCGTGATTTGGATTACGGTTTCATTCCATTGTCTCAATTGGAGGATGTAGGATTCCAAACATTGGTAGAGAACCTCGGTGCCGTAGATCAAACAGGTACAGTAGTGAACTACAGCGTTACTGGTCCTGTAACTTACAACCAGAACTCTGCCGCTGACACAATCCCTACCAACAATATTTTCATCCTGGATAACAGCACTGCAGCTGCCTTCTCTCCAACCAACATTGGTTTGTATGAGGTAACAATGTCTGTATCCTCTGACTCTGTAGACCGCGATCCGGATCCATTCCGTCCAAGCAACAACAGCTATACTACTGAATTCACTATTAGTGATTCCACCTACGGTATAGCCCGCCAGGCTTCTACCAGCCGTTTGGGTACAACCTCATTCAACAACGGTGCTGATGGTATCCGTTTCGGTAACCTGATTGAGGTAATCCAAGATGATGAACTGACTTCAGTTACAATCGGTCTTAGTGTAATCACTCAACCTGGCGCTACTGCCTTCGTAACCGTTCGTGATACATTGCCTGGTTTCGTTGGCAACGTGCAGTCTGACTTCCCGAACATCTTGTTGGAGTCTGATTTCTACACTGTAACTGCTCAGGACTCTATCAATGGTTTCATTACCATTCCAATCCCTGAAGTGATCAACGGTGCTCCACAGGATCGCCTGTTGCCTGCTGACTGGTACATTGTATCCGTAGAATTGTACAGCTCAGGAAACTCCTTCGACATCGCTATCCTGGATGATGGCGCCACTATTCAGCCATGGTATGCTTCTATCTTCTACTACCCTCCGCAGCAGCGCTGGTACAGCAATGGTAACTCAATGCACATCTGGGCTAACTTCGGCCAAACCAGTACTATCGGTATCGAAGAGAAGCCTGAAGTAGACTTCAGCCTGGCTCCAAACCCTGCCAAGGACGCTGTAACACTGAATGTAGCAGCAGCTCAGGCTACTGACTTCCATGTAGTGATCACTAATATCAGCGGTCAGGTACAGAAGTCAATGGTGTACAACAACACAGATTACATCAACGACAACATCAGCCTGTCTGACTTGTCTGCCGGCATCTACATGGTTCAGATCCACGCTAACAACAACGTGGTGACTCAGAAACTGGTAGTTACCAAGTAATCTTATAGCACAAATTGTTCAGGGCCTTCCGCACGGAAGGCCCTTTTTTTTGGTTATCCGCCAGCATGGCATTTCTTCGGCTATGAAGAACAGGTACTCCGATATCATACTCACCGGTCCGGAATCATCGGGTAAGACAACACTGACCAAGGCGCTTAGTCATCATTTTGGCTGGCCGTATGTGGCAGAATTTGCCCGTACCTATCTGACTCACCTGAATCGCAAATATGACTTTGAAGATGTTCAGCTCATGGCACAGGGGCAACAACAGGCTGCTTTGGCAGCTCGCACTCCCGGACTGCCACTGATCCACGATACAGACCTCCTTACCTATCTGATATGGTCTGAAGACAAGTTTCATCGCCTTGATGCCTCACTGCAACCGGATTGGCACCAAGTAGACACGGCTCGTCCCCTATACCTGCTGTGCAGGCCAAACCTAGCATGGGAGCCCGATCCACTGCGGGAAGATCCACACCGCCTTCCATACCTGTTCGACAGACACATCCATCATCTGGAACGGCTTCAGCTTCCCTACATCATCATTGATGAACTCGGTGATGCCCGCATACAACAGGCCATACAGGCAGTGGTAGCCATTTCCAACATCCCCTAAAACACAAAAGGCAGCCCGCAAGAGCCACCCTTTGTTATCAACCACCAGAGACTAAAACTTTCAATCTACACTATCGTGCAGAAACCGATTGTCGGATCGGAGTTGTATGTCGTTGGAATCACCATTCAACGTAGTACGGGATAGGGGCGCATCATCAGACGCCGGCGTATCTTCCAGGTTGGTGCCCCTTCTTGCATAGGCCGGTGTGCTTTCCAGCTCCTGAATGTAGGCATCCTTCCGCATGAAGTTGAACCTGCGTAGTTTCTCAAAGCGGTTTTGCGAAGCCTCAGGTTGCTGACGACTCATAGGTGCAGTCTCTTCCTGAACAGGCTGTTTCTTCTCCTCTTCCTCCTTGTTGTACAATACAAAGTGAAAGCCATCTTCTTCCTCAGGCCCCTGTGCGATCGGCATGTCATCCTCCTCATCTTCAAAGCCGATATATGGACTGTCCTCAGCCACAGTATCTACCGGATCCAGCTCCAGATCATACCTGATTACATCATCGCTTTCCTGATCATGTGCACTTGACAAAGGCTCTTCGCTCGTTTCGGGAGCCACATCCTCAGCTATTTGTCGATTACCGAACAGATCCAGAGAATCTTCAGCATGCGCATTTATCTTGGATACTGGCTCCTGTGCTAGCGGTTTGGTGTAAGTAGGTGATGCTAATGGCTGCTGTTGGCGTGGCTCCTGAATATTCTCCTTGCCATCGCCACCCAATGTGTGAACAATCACCTTGCCCTTGTCGCGCACTATCTTTTTTTGCAGCTGATCCATCTCGAAGCCGGTGGCGATGATGGTAACATTCAGCTGATCATCAAGCGTTTCATCGATACAAGTACCGAAGATGAGGTCGGTTTCTTCTCCCGCCTGATTTTGAAGGTACTCCAGGATTTCGTTCATCTCATCCATAGATACCTCATTCAATCCGGAGGTTACGTTCAACAGGATATGTCGCGCTCCTGAGATATCATTATCATTCAGCAGTTGAGAGCTGAGCGCCGACTCGATGGCTTTCATGGCCCTGTACTCTCCTTCGGCAGAGCCAAATCCCATAAGTGCAACTCCGGAGTCCTTCATCACCGTTTTCACGTCTTCGAAGTCTACGTTGATGTAGCCGGCAATGGTGATGATCTCAGCGATACCTTTTGCTGCAGTGGTCAAGATGTCATCAGCCTTGGCAAAGGCCTGCGACATCTTCATATCCGCATACATATCCTTCAGTTTATCGTTGGAGATCACGATGAGAGAGTCTACGTTTTCCCGCATACGTTGCACGCCTTCATGTGCATGGTTCTTGCGCTTAGGGCCCTCCAGTGTAAACGGCACGGTAACGATGCCTACGGTAAGTATGCCCATTTCGCGGCACAATTTTGCCAGCACAGGAGCCCCACCGGTTCCAGTACCACCACCCATTCCTGCAGTGATGAATACCATTTTCGTGTTCACTTCCAACAACTCCCGAAGTTGATCGATGGATTCTTCCATGGCTTTTTTGCCGATTTCGGGGTTGGTGCCGGCTCCGCGACCTTCGGTCAGTGTAGGCCCCAGCTGAATCTTATTGGGGACAGGGCTGGTCTCCAGCACCTGGGCATCGGTGTTACATACTACGAAGTTTACACCCTCAATACCTTGACGGTACATGTAGTTCACGGCGTTGCTTCCGCCACCGCCAACGCCAATTACCTTGATTATGGATGTTGCTTCTTTTGGGAGATCGAACTGCATATCGTTATGTCTTTAGGTTAGTCAATGGTTGATTTACATGGTTGTTTCTTCATCATCGAAGAACTTCTTGGTTCCTTCCAGAATACGGTTGAACCATCCACTTCGAGGCTTGGTGAGGCTTCTGGTTGTCTCTTCCTGCGGTGCACCCACCTCTACAGCCTCTTCGCTTTCGCTTGCAACAATCTCTTCCTCAACAGGCTGCTGTACAGGTACGTCATCACGGAGTCTATCCTCCAGATCCTCGTATCCCTTGATGATCAATCCGATACCGGTTGCATGCATCGGGTGTTGTATATCCGTCAGATTGGTCTTGGTGATATGCTCGGTTGGATATCCGATACGTACCTGCATGCCGGTTACATACTCCATCAGTTGCACCAGGTTCTTCAGCATACTGCCGCCACCGGTAACCACAATGCCACCAATGAGCTTATCCTCAAATCCGGAATTCTTGATTTCATAGTACACGTGCTCAATGATCTCTTCCATGCGTGCCTGAATCACATTGGACAGGTTGCGCAGAGAGATCTCGGTAGATGGATGGCCTTTCAAGCCCGGGATAGCTACGATCTCGTTTTCCATGGTGGCAGAAGCAAGGGCAGATCCGAACTTCACCTTCAACTGCTCCGCATACTTCCGCATGATCTTCAAACCCATCTTGATGTCTTCGGTTACCACGTTGCCACCAAATGGAATCACGGCGGTATGCCTGATGATATCATCCTGAAAGATGGCTATATCTGTTGTGCCACCACCAATGTCTACAAGGGCTACACCGGCTTCCAATTCTTCCGGAGTAAGCACCGAGGCTGATGAGGCCAGTGGCTCCAGCACCAGATCCTTTACTTCGAGTCCGGCCTTACGAACGCACTTGTAGATGTTCTTTATAGCGCTCATCTGTCCGGCTATGATATGGAAGTTGGCTTCCAACCGCCTACCGGACATACCTACCGGTTCCTTGATTCCCTGCTCATTATCTACAGTGTAATCCTGCGGTATTACGTGAATCATTTCTTCACCTGGATTCAACGCCAGATTACGCATATCCTCTATCAGGGATTTCACGTCGTGGCGCGAAATCTCATCATCGAGGTTCTTCCGCATGCGGGTACCTCGGTGTTGCAGGCTGCGGATATGTTGACCGGCAATGCCTACATACACTTCCTTGATGGTGTGGCCCGACTTCTCTTCAGCAATGTCTACGGCCTGTCTGATTGACTGTACGGTCTTTTCGATATTGGAAACCATTCCCCGCATGACACCGAGGGATTCGGTACGACCCATTCCCAGGATCTCTATCTTTCCATACTCGTTCTTTCTGCCAACGATGGCCGAAATCTTTGTAGTTCCAATGTCAAGACCTACGATAATTTGTCCGGTGGTGGTGTTCATGGTTGACTATCTTTTACATACTATCTGGTTATCAAATCGGAGATCAACAGTTCGGTACGACTTCCATCCGGCTTGCTGCATGCCTGACTCATAAAATGGCTGCAACTTACCCAACTTGGCTTCCCAGTCTACTGGCTCACCCAACAAGATGGTGTGGCGGCCAATCCTTGGCATGAGTTCTACTTCATGCGACTGAGTAACATGGATTTGATCAATTAATGCAGTTAGAAAAACATCATTTCGAATGTATTCCGACAATGCAAACAATTGTATTACTTCCTCTTCTACAAGTGAGCCGGTATCCAATCCGTTGTCCTCGAAATTTCCAGTAAGTACAGGAACTCTAGCTGTAAAATTAGCCGTAAGGGGTATCTTATGTGCCCCTTTATCTACGTAGTAGCTAACACCATTTCTGTTAATAACACGTAAAACGGGTTGTCGCTGCTCCACATCTACATACACCCTACCGTGGATGTCGACATATACCTCCGCTTTCTGTACATATGGAATCTGTTCAATACGTGCCTCCAGTCCATGCAAATTAGCTGCCTGCACCTCATACCCTGTGATGCCCTGTTCGAACCAACCATCTACGAGAGCCTGAATCTCATCCACACGCACAAACTGCAAGCCCTTATCGTAATCGATGTAAATCGATACATCTCCTTGTAAATGAAGCATATACTGGTCTCTGGCCCCCGCCATCAGCAGCACCATGAAACCGATTACTGCACCGGTCCAGGCTGTAGTTTTCAGTGCCTTCTTCCAACCTATTCTCTTCATGGCTTTTCAATTTTCAATGCATGAACCAATGGAGCTACCAGCCTGTCGATATCGCCGGCACCGGCCATCAACAACACCTCCCATTGTGCCGACATCAGGGTGTCTACTAAATCGGACTTTTGGATTATGTCAACTGATTTTCCAGTCATTTTTTCTTGTATCAGGTTACTTTCCACACCAGGGATAGGGATTTCACGCGCCGGATAGATGGGCAGCAGATACACCTGATCCGCCATACTGAGCGCAGCGGCAAAGCCTTCCGCCAAATCGCGGGTACGAGAATATAGATGAGGCTGAAACACGATGGACACCATCTTGCCCGGGAACAAGGCCTTTGCACTCCGTATCAGCGCTTCCAGCTCTTTCGGATGGTGGGCATAGTCATCAATCACTACCTGATGGGCAGACCGGTAGGCTATCTCCATCCTGCGTCTGATACCGGTGAATGTGCGTAGCGCCTCTTGCATATCTGCCCATGAACAGCCCTGCGTAAGACCCACTGCCATGGCTGCCAGTGCGTTCTCTACGTTATGGAACCCCGGAAACGGCAGTTGGAAGCCGGTTATCAGTTGCCCTTGCCACCGCACATCGAAGCGGAACGTTCCCTCCTCTACACGGATGTGTTGTGCCGACAAATCTGCTTCATCGTGTAAACCGTAGGTGATTACCTGCCGGTTTGGTCGCATCAGTGCAACAACCGGTAAATCATATCTGGCAATCAACGTACCTCCTGCCTTTATCTGTGCACAGAAGGCGAGGAAACCCTCCTCCATGGTGGCTGTATCCCCATAGACATCCAGGTGATCGGCATCCATGGCGGACACCACCGCAACGTCAGGAAATAGTCGCAAGAAAGATCTATCGTACTCATCAGCTTCTACCACTACCCTACCCGAATTCGCAGGCACGAAGTTTGACTGCCAATTGTTAGCAATACCGCCCAAAAACGCACTGGCAGGTTGCCCACCTACTTGTAACAGCCAGGCTGACATAGCTGAAATCGTGGTTTTTCCATGGGTGCCTGCTACGGCGATGGTATACCCCTTGTCTGCAATGAGACCAAGTACTTCTGACCGCTTTCGTATTGGATAGCCGGCAGCCCGCAGGTGGTTGAGCTCCCTGTGATTGGCCGGGATTGCCGGTGTGTAGATGACCAGTTCTGTATCAGCGGGCACCAACTCCGGACTGTCGGTAAAGTGAATGTCGGCACCTGCTGCAATCAAGGCATCGGTAACCTCACCCGCAGTGCGATCATATCCGGCAACTAAGCAGCCGTGATGCATGAAATACCGCGCCAGGGCACTCATGCCAATGCCACCGATACCGATGAAATAGACCCTATGGAGTGCTGACAGATCCATCAGTTGTTTCCTGCTTTACGATGTACAATCGTAAGAATCTGCTCAGCGATGGCCGCAGCGGCGTGTGGCAACCCGAGTTTACTGATGGCTGCAGATAATGCCGCCTGCCTTGCCGGGTCGGAGAAAAGCTGCAACACCACGGGCACCAACTCTTCCTTGGCGTCCCTGTCCAACACCATCACAGCGGCATCTTGCCCTACCAAAGCCTCCGCATTCTTGCGCTGATGGTCTTCGGCCACATTGGGTGAGGGCACCAAAATGACCGGCTTGCCCACCAGACACAACTCAGATACAGCGATCGCACCGGCTCTGGACACTACAATGTCTGCGCCGGCATAAGCCTTATCCATTTCCCGGATAAATGGCATGATCACCAGTCGACCCTGATAAGTTTCCTGTAATGACTTGTATTGGTCAAAATAGAGTTTACCGGTCTGCCAGATTACCTGTACACCGGAGTCCATCAACTTACTGATTTGATGAGCTATGCTTTCGTTGATGGTGCGGGCACCGAGGCTACCGCCTACCACCAGGAGGGTGGGTCGCTGCGGATCCAGGCCAAAGAAGGCCCTGCCATCTACAGGAAGAACGCCTTCACCGGTAATACCCTGCCTAACGGGATTGCCCAACAGCAGCACCTTGTCAGCCGGGAAAAATCGCTCCATCCCCTCATAGGCTACGCAGATCAGTGCTGCTTTGCTTGCCAGCAGCCTGTTGGTGATACCCGGAAAACTGTTCTGCTCCTGCAACACCACCGGGATGCCCCGACGTGCTGCCATATATCCCAGCGGACCGCTTGCATAGCCCCCTACCCCGACTACCACAGCCGGCTTGTAGCGTGCCAGCAATCGGTTGCTCTTCCACAGCGATGACAGCAACTTGAAGGGGAAAGACAGGTTGCGTACACTCAGTTTACGCTGCAGGCCACTAATCCACAAGCCGTCGATCGGATAGCCGGCTTCCGGCACTTTCTCCATCTCCAGCTTACCGGTGGCGCCTACAAAACGAATGCTGATACCTGGCGCTTGCACCTGCAAGGCATTGGCAATGGCTATGGCCGGAAATACGTGGCCGCCCGTGCCGCCGCCGCTGATCATGATGGTGATATGTGACGCCCTGCTCATGCAACGATCGGTTCAGTTCCGGGCTCCAACTCGGCATCGGCGCCGCTGGCTATATCTCCGGAAGTAGTTTGCTGGTTGGTTTCGATGTATCGGCTGACGCTTAGGATGATTCCAATGGCTATGCTCGTAAACCACAATGATGTACCACCCATACTCACCAATGGAAGTGTGAGCCCTGTTACCGGCAGCAGGTTTACAGCCACGCCCATGTTGATGAGCGCCTGAATCACCAGACTGAAGGCAAGGCCCGCAGCCAGCAACGCACCAAAGGCCCCCGGACTCTTGATTACGATCCGTACGGTGCGGTACAACAGGCTGAGGTATAAAAAGACGATGATTGCACCTCCTACCAGACCATACTCTTCTACAATGATAGAAAAGATGAAGTCGGAATACGGGTGGGGCAGGTAGTTGCGCTGTGTGCTGCTACCCGGACCCTTGCCGAAAATACCCCCTTCGGCAATGGCTATCTTACTTTGGATAACCTGATAGGACGGCTCACCTTCACCCCGGAAATTCTCAATACGGGTAGTCCAGGTGCCAAATCGCCCCACATCAGGGAAGGTATAGGCGAGCAGTATCACAAAAGCCACTACAAACAATCCACCTATTGCGGTGGCACCGAGATACAACAAACTCATGCGGCCAATGAACATCAGCAACAGACAGGTGGCAAACAACACCATAGCCGATGATAAATCGGCAGGTGCTATCAAGGCGCAAATGATACCTATCATCAGGATTATCGGCAAAAACCCCTGCTTGAAGTCCTTCACATGCTCCTGATTCTTGGACATATAGCGGGCTACATACATGATGAGCGCCAGCTTGGCCAGATCTGAGGTCTGAAAACTCAGGTTGATGACCGGCAAGGTAATCCAGCGCTTGGCCTCATTGATGTCTGAGCCAAAGAACAAGGTGAACAACAGCAATGGAATACTCAAGAAAACCAACAATTGGGCAATCCTGGAATACACCTTGTAGTTGGCCAGATGCGCCAGATACATCAGGAAGATACCGAAAACCAACAGGCTGAAATGCCGCAACAGGTAATATTCCGTATTGCCTGACCGCACCTTGAAAGCCAGCGTTCCGGTTGAGCTGTACACCGCCAGAATTGAGAACACAGACAACGCAAACACGATCAGCCAGATCATGCGGTCACCTTTCAGTTTATCGAGCAGTTTATACAGCATGGGAAGTAGTTATCGGATTATAAGTCGCGCACTGCGTCTTTGAATTGGTTACCGCGGTCTTCGTAGTTCTCAAACAGGTCGAAGCTGGCACAGGCCGGGCTGAGGAGCACGATGTCTTCCTTGTTGGCCAGGTGTGCTGCCATCTTCACCGCATCAACCATACTGGTAGTGTTTACAATGATGTCCACTTTGTTGGCGAAGGCCTCATGGATCTTCAGGTTGTCGATACCCAGACAAACGATCGCCTTTACCTTCTTGGAAACCATCTCATAAAGGGCAGCATAGTCGTTGCCTTTATCAACGCCCCCGGCAATCCAGATCACCGGACGCTCCATGCTCTCCAGTGCATACCAGGTAGAGTTCACGTTGGTAGCCTTGGAGTCATTGATGTACTCAACCCCGGCAATACGGGCTACCGGTTCCAGTCGGTGTGCCACATTCTTGAAGTCTGCCAGACTGTCGCGGAGGTTCTCCTTCCTGATTTCCAGGATACGGGCGGCAATACCGGCAGCCATGGAGTTGTAGAGGTTGTGCTTTCCCTGCAAGGCAAGATCTTTGATGTTCATGGTAAAGGCGTTTTGAAGATGGGTTATGATCAATTGTTGGTTTTGTAGATAGGCTCCCTGTGAAAGGGCTTGTTGCTGACTGAAAGGCATCAGGTTTACCCTGGTGTCTACCTGCGACAGCTTGTTGGTGACGGCCGGATCGTCTATGTTGTAGATGAAGTAATCGCCTGCTTGCTGATTGCTGAGGATCCGGAACTTCGACGACACATACTTGTCGAAGCTGTTATCGTAGCGATCCATATGATCCGGTGTAATGTTTAGGATCATGGAGATATAGGGATGGAAGGTGCTGATACCATCCAGCTGATAGCTACTCACCTCCAGCACCCAGAAGTCGGGCTGCTGATGGATTACCTGCCGGGCGAAGCTTTGACCGATATTGCCTGCCAGCCCTACAGACAGACCACCCTGCTGCAGCAGGTAATGTGTAAGGGCAGTAGTGGTGGTCTTACCGTTGGTACCGGTGATGGCCACGCATTTGCCGGTGGCATGTCGGTATCCAAACTCTATCTCACTAATAACCGGTATACCCGCAGCCACTGCTTTCTGTATCAATGGTGCCTTGTCAGGAATGCCGGGGCTCTTCACAATGAAATCGGCCTGCAGCACCTTCGACTCCGTATGCATACCTTCTTCGAAAGGCAGCTCAGTGGCTTCCAGCTCCGTCCGGTATCGGGGCTTTATCGTGCCGGCATCCGTCACCCACAGCTCATAGCCCAGGTGACGCGCCAGCAAGGCCGCACCAACACCGCTTTCTCCTGCTCCTATTATGGTTACACGCGTGCTCATCCTTATCTGATCTTGAGGGTTACCACAGCAATGACAGCCAGCAGGATGCCTACAATCCAGAAGCGTACTACGATCTTGGTTTCGGGCATTCCTTTCTTCTGATAGTGGTGATGGAGTGGCGACATCAGGAAGATGCGCTTGCCTTCACCAAGCCGTTTCTTGGTATACTTGAAATAGCTCACCTGCAGGATTACACTGAGGCTTTCCATCAGGAAAATGCCACACAGCACAGGGATCAGCAGCTCTTTGCGGATCACGATAGCCATGGAGGCGATGATGCCGCCGATGGCCAGGCTACCGGTATCGCCCATGAATACCTGGGCGGGATGTGTGTTGTACCACAGGAAGGCCAGACAGGCTCCCACGAAGGCCGCACCGAAGATCACCAGTTCACCGCTCAGCGGGATGTACATGATGTTCAGGTAATCGGCCAGTATGAAGTTGCCCGATACGTAGGCAAACAGCAACAGCACCAACACGATGATGGCAGAAGTGCCTGCCGCCAACCCATCCAGACCATCCGTCAGGTTGGCACCGTTGGATACAGCCGTGATAATGAAGATGACGATTGGTATAAAGACCAGCCATCCCCAGCTGGTATAGTCGCCGCCGAAGATGCTCAGTATGTTGGCATAGTTGAGCTCATTGTTCTTGAAAAAGGGAATGGTTGTCTTGCTGGAGCGCGTGTCGTGGCTCAGAAAAACGTCCCCTTCCAGCATGCCTTCCCCAACACTGACACCGGCGGAGGGGTAGCTGCGGATATAGTCGCCTACCGGTTTCCCATCTACCACCTCATACACGTAGATGTTGTTGAAGTCGCGGATCTTGACGTCGCCATTGAAATACAGGGTAGCCCCTACCAGCAGGCCCAACCCGATTTGCCCCATCACCTTGAACTTGCCTGCCAGCCCTTTCTTGTTTTTACGGAACACCTTGATGTAGTCATCCAGGAAGCCGATAGCGCCCATCCAAATGGTAGCCGTAAGCATCAGCAGGATATACACGTTGTCCAACCGGGCAAATAACAGGGTCGGAATCAGGATGGCTGCGAGGATGATGACGCCCCCCATGGTGGGTGTACCTGCCTTTTGGTTCTGCCCCTCCAGACCGAGGTCGCGGATGGTTTCACCCACCTGCTTTCTGCGGAGGTAAGCAACTATGTATTTGCCGAACCACAAACCGATGATGAGCGAGGTCAACACGGCCATGGCCGCACGGAAGGAGATGAATTGGAACAACTGCGCTCCCGGCAGGTCAAATTCGTTTTCGAGATAGGTGAACAGATAGTACAGCATCAGTGTCCGGTGGCTTGTAATGCGTTCAACAATTCGGCTTTATCGTCGAAGGGCAATCGTTGCCCCTTGATTTCCTGATACTTTTCATGTCCTTTGCCGGCAACCAGAATGATGTCGCCCGGCTGAGCCAGCATGCAGGCCGTATGGATGGCCTCTTTGCGCTGCACAATGCTGAGCAGCTTGCGGGTAAATGGTGGCAGCACCCCTGCCCGCATAGCTTCGATGATCGCCTCAGGCTCTTCGCTGCGTGGGTTGTCGGAGGTAAGCACTACCTTATCGCTGAGCTTGGCAGCTACCAGTGCCATCTTGGGGCGCTTGGCCGTATCGCGGTCACCGCCACAGCCGATTACTGTGATTACCTGCTCATTGCCGGTGCGCAACTGAGCAATGGTCTCCAGCACTTTCTCCAGCGCGTCGGGTGTGTGGGCATAGTCGACTATGGCCGTAATGCCATCCGCAGACCGTATCATGTCGAACCGACCCTCTGCCGGCCGGATCATGCTGATGGCCTGGAGCGTCTCTACCTGCTCTGCACCCAACAGACGCGCAGCCGCATACACGGACAAGATGTTGTAGGCATTGAAATCCCCTACCAGACGGGTATGCAAATCCCTTCCTTCCACTTGCAGGGTGAGGCCCTGAAAGCCGTTTTCCATGATACGTGCATGGTAATCCGATGCCCCCTTCAGGCTGTAGGTCACTACCCGGCCTCGGGTGTTTTGCACCATGATCATCCCCCGCTTATCGTCTGCATTGGTAAGTGCCCAGGCGGTAGCAGGCAGGTCATCGAACAGCTTCTTCTTCGCCTTGATGTAGTTGTCGAAAGTCTTGTGGTAGTCCAGGTGATCGTGGGTGATGTTGGTGAAGATGGCACCTGTGAGGGTGAGTCCTGCGATGCGACTCTGATGGATGGCATGCGAGGACGCCTCCATGAACACATACTCGCAGCCTGCCTCTGCCATCTGCGCCATCAGGCGGTTGATGGAAATAGCATCCGGTGTAGTGTGGGTTGCCGGTATCTCTACCTGATGTACAAGGTTGCGCACCGTGCTCAGCAGGCCACACTTGTAGCCCATCTGTTCAAACAGCTGATACAACAAGGTAGCTACAGACGTCTTGCCATTGGTGCCGGTAACGGCAACTACCTTCATGTCGTCGGAAGGATTTCCATAGAAGTTGGCTGCTATGATGCCCAGGGCGACTGCCGCATCCGGGACCTGCAGGTAGGTAACATCAGCATGTAGGCTTGCAGGCCACCGCTCGCACAAGATGGCTACGGCACCCTTTTCAATGGCAGTATCGATGTATTGATGGCCGTCTGCCTGCGTACCCGGAATGGCTGCAAACAGGGCAGCACCGCGCACATGCCTTGAATCGATGTAGAGTTGATCGACATCGATTTGTGTGCTGCCTGCTACTTGCATCAGTCGTACGCCGTATAGTATGTCCTGCAACTTCGCCATCAGCTGAGCTTCAAGAGTATGGAGGCGCCCCGGCGTGCCGGCGTGCCTGGTAAAATCGATTGGTAATGAACCTTCCCCTGCCCTTCTACCTGCACTTGCAGACCACTGTTTTCCAACAGGAACAGCGCATCACGTAGCCCCATGCCCCGTACATTGGGCACCTTATCCGCAGGAGCTTCCACGGCAGCAAGGGACATGCTGTCGGACTTTATTTGTGCCTTTACCCAAGGCTCTTCCATGCCGGCATTCCAGGGGAATCCCAGCGTCTGACATATCACCTTCAGGTCATCGGAATAGCCGGAAAGTGTTAGCTCAGGCGTTGCATCAGCCAGAATACCTTCCTCTTGCTCTTCCTGTAAGCGTATCTTGTTGGCATAGATCTTATCAGCTATCTCGCGAAATACCGGTGCTGCCACACTACTGCCGTAATACACCCCATTGCTGGGAGCGGTAATGGTTACGATGCAGGAATACTGCGGATTGTCGGCGGGAAAGTATCCTACGAATGAGCTTTGGTACACACGTGCATACCCGCTACTACCCTGCGCAATCTGTGCCGTACCAGTCTTACCGGCAATCTGATAGTTGTCAGTGTAGATACCCCTGGCAGTACCACGCTCCACTACACCTACCAACATGTGGTGTATGTCTTGCAGGGTTCGTTCACTGCAAATTGCCCTATCGATTACCTCTGGGCTGTATGACTCTACCGGGTTGCCATACGAGTTGATGGACTCTACCAGATAAGGACGCATCATGCGGCCACCATTGGCAATAGCATTGTAGAAATTGAGCACCTGCAGCGGCGTAAGCTTCACCTCATAGCCTACCGACATCCAAGGAATGGAAATCAGACTCCATCCCTCATCTCCCGGATTCTTGATGAGTGGCTCACCTTCACCTTTGATTTCGATGCCGGTCATCTCACCGAGGTGGAAACGACGCAGGTGTTCGATGAACTGCGCCGGCTTGTCCTTGTAGAACTGATTGGCCAACACGCTGATGCCTACGTTGGAACTTAAGCCGAATGCACTGTCGATGGTGACGCGCCCGTAGTTGTGGGGCTTGGCATCCTTCATGGCCTTTCCATGGAACCAGGTCTCACCATAGCCGATGTCTACCGTATCGGTGATATCGATGTACCCATCCTCCAGCAAGGCCATCATAGTGGCCGTTTTGAAGGTGGAACCCGGCTCGGCAGCTTCACCGATGGCGTAGTTGTATTTCTCCCAATAGCCGCTTTCGCCCATCCTACCCAGATTGGCAACAGCACAGATCTTGCCGGTAGCCACTTCCATCAGAATCACGGAACCGTGGTCTGCATTGTGGTGCTCCAAGGCCCGCAACAGAGCATTTTCCGCCATATCCTGCATGTTGAGGTCTATGGTGGTGATCAGGTCGAAGCCATTCTGTGGTTCAATCTCATTGTCATCGTTGATGGGCACCCACACACCGCCACTGATGCGTTGCATCAGCCGCTTACCGTCGCGACCACTCAGGTATTGGTCATAGCTGGCCTCGAGACCTACCGACTGCGCTCCTGCCTCGTTGCGTACATAGCCGATGGTGCGATGGGCCAGCACACCGAAAGGTATCTCCCGCTTGTTGGACTGCTCGGCAATGAGGCCACCCTGATAGCGCCCCAGGTTGAACAAGGGGAACCGCTTGATTTCCTGCAGCTCCGGATAGGTAACCCTGCGCCGAAGCAGCAAGTAGCGGTTGCCCTGCCTGCGGGCACTGATGAGCTTCTGCTTGTAGTAGGCCTTGTCGAAATCGCCGAACTGCTGCGCCAGAGAAAGAGCCAGAGAGTCTACCTTTTCGTAGAACAATTGGTCGTCCACTGCCGGATTGGCTGCATCGAAGCGGATCTCGAAGAACGGCAGCGAGGTAGCCATTAGCCGACCATCGCTGGATAGAATGTTGCCCCGCTCGGCAGGGATGGTGTGAAACCGGGTGGTGAGACTGTCGGCCATACTGCTCAACTGCTCCCCTTCTACCACCTGTATGCGTGCTACCTGGAATAACACAAGAAACGCTGCGCCAGACAGCGAGAAGAATGCGAGGTACACCCGCCACAATATGTCATTCCTGATGGTCATCAGCTTCGATCTTGTAGGGTGGTTCACGTAATTCTTCCAATCCGAGTGGCTGCACCATACGGCTCACCTCTGTTTGCATGCTCTTGTTGTTGAGCTCCTTCTTGAGCGAGGCGTGCTCCCAGTGCAGCTCCTGCAACTCCTTTTTCAGGTCCTGCAATTCCCGCATCTGGCGATGGGCATGATGGCGATTCCAGATGTACATGATAGCCAGCAGGGTAAGCAGCGCCACCATGGGTATATTGCCCACCAGCTTGTCGTAGCTCAGGAGGGTGCGGGGATGCAGCCCTTTCACGAAGTCGCGTATGTGCGTGCCCACTGCCATGGTTAGCGCTTTTGGGCTATGCGCATCCGGGCACTCCGGGCACGCGGGTTATCCAATATCTCTTCATCTGTGGGCTGCAAGGCCTTGCTGATCACCGGCTCCAGGGGCATCAGCGGCTTGCCATAGAAGTCCTTCACGGGCACACCATCGAATGAGCCGTGCTTCATGAAGTTCTTCACCAGCCTGTCTTCCAGCGAGTGGTAGCTGATTACCACCAACCTGCCTCCCTGCTTCAGCACCTCCACCGATTGCTGCAGCATTTCTTTCAATACCTCCAACTCGCCGTTTACCTCGATGCGGATGGCTTGAAAGAGACGAGCCAGAAATTGCGAAGCCTTTTTGCCGTGCGCCATGGCCGCCACGGCAGCCTTTAGGTCTTCGGTGGTATCGATAGGCTTCTGCTGACGAGCATGTACGATGGCTCGGGCAATGCGGTGCGCCCCTCCCAACTCGCCATATAGGCGGATCACCTCTGCCAGCTTGTCTTCGGGATAGGCGTTCACCACCTGATGTGCATCCAGCGCAGCGGATTGATTCATCCGCATGTCCAGACGCCCACCGAACCGGGTGCTGAAACCACGCTCAGCCGTATCGATTTGATGGGAAGAAATGCCCAGATCCGCCAGAATGCCATCCACCGGTAGCGCCTTGTGCAGGCGCAGCATGCGTTGGAGATGACGGAAGTTCTGCGGTATCAGCATAAATCGGCTGTCGTCTATCTGATTAGCAACCGCATCTTCATCCTGGTCAAAGGCAAAGAGACGGCCGCGCTCATCCAATCTGTCAAGTATGGCCCTGCTGTGCCCGCCACCGCCGAACGTCACATCCACATAGGTGCCGTCAGGCTGAATGGCCAGCCCTTCAAGGGCCTCACGCAGCATTACCGGATGGTGATAGTCGCTTCTCATACCTCAGGGTCTTCAGGCGTATCTCCCATCACCTCTTCGGCCAGGCCGGCAAAGTCGTCCGAATCGATGGCCATCAGCTGGTCGTAATGCTGCTTGTTCCAGAGCTCCATCAGGTTGTCGTTGGCCGCCAGCAACAGATCCTGCTTGATGTCGGCATAGCCCAGCAGGTGGTTGGGCAGGTTGAGACGCTCTGCACTGTCGAGTACTACCTCCGTGGCTCCGCGAAAGAAGTAGCGCACGAACTCCCGGTTCTTCTTCACGAAGCGATTGAGCTTGTTCACCTTGGCACTCACCTTCTCCCATTCGTGATAGGGATACAGCACCAGGCACTTCTCGAAACCACGATTCACCACAAAGCGGCCATTCACCTCGGGCGGCAGCTGCTTGATGAGGGCAGCAGGCATCTTCAGACGCCCTTTGGCGTCCAGCCTGATCTCAAATTCTCCGAGGAATCCTGCCATGAGTGGTTGAATTGGTATTGGAACGTCACCAAAAGTAGCAATATTTCCCACTTTACGCCACTTTTTCCCACTTTATCCCACCATAACTTTTCCACAAATCCACGAAAACGGCCGGCAAACGCCGGTGTTAACTATACTGGACGATTAATGCACAATACATTGATTTTGTGTGTATTCTGAAAAATGCCGATTTGTGCATAAAGACACCTATTTGTGGAAAATGCTGTGGATTCAAAAAGCATCGCTCCCCACATTTTCCCACTAGGTGGCAAAAACGAGGGGTCTGGTGGGAATTGGTGGGAGAAAATCGACGAGGGGATAAAGGGACAGCTTCACGGAAGCGCTGTTGCTGGCAACATCGGTTGCCTCCAACTGCCGGATGGATGCCGGCAGACAAATACTTGTCCTTCAGAACCTTTCTACTACATTCCTGTTACGTGACCAAAGCCTTTGATTGACCATGACACACATCGTATCTATAGGCGGCACAACCGGTATTGGTCGTGCTGCCCTGCTACAGCTTTCTGCCCAAGGACACCGCATCACGGTAATCAGCCGCCAGGCACATGACATAGCCTCTCTATCCGGCGTTTCACACCTTACCGGTGATATACTCACGGACGATCTGCCGGCCATTGACGGGCCGGTACATGGTCTGCTTTACTGCCCGGGTTCTATCAACCTGAAGCCCTTCGCCAGCCTGAAGCCCGAAGACTTTGCCCATGACTATGCCATCAACGTAACCGGTTTCCTAAAGGCATTCCGACATTACTTGCCAGCACTAAAGTCTGCCGGACAAGCATCTGTAGTGGCTTTTAGTACGGTAGCCGTGCAGACCGGTATGGCTTATCACGCCTCCATTGCCGCAGCCAAAGGGGCTGTGGAGGGGCTTGTCCGCTCGCTGGCAGCAGAGTATGCACCTGCCATCCGCTTCAATGCTATTGCGCCATCCCTTACCGACACACCCCTTGCCGAACGCTTGCTGCGCAACGAAAAGCAACGAGAGGCCAGCGAGCAACGCCACCCCCTGAAGCGCATCGGCACCCCGGAAGATGCCGGCAAACTGGCTGCATTGCTCCTCACCCCCGATACCGGCTTCGTTACCGGCCAGGTATGGCAGGTAGACGGCGGTATGAGTGCCGTACGAACCCTCTAAACCACCATCAGATGACACGCTACAGCTATGACGATATCATGGGGCTATCCAAGATTCCCCGTATCAACCTAATCAACTCCCTGCCCGGCTTCAAGAGCGCCAACCTGATTGGCACAATCAACAAAGCAGGCATCACCAACCTGGCCATCTTCAACTCGGTGATTCACCTCGGCGCCTCGCCGCCCTTCATGGGATTCATCCTGCGGCCCACCACTGTGCCTCGGCATACGTACCGCAATATGCTGGAGACCGGGCAATTCACCATCAACCACATACACCGCGACATGTATGCCCGTGCCCATCAAACCAGTGCCAATTATGAAGATGGGGAAAGTGAGTTTGAACGCTGCGCCCTCACCCCCGCTTACCTGCCCGGCTTCAAGGCACCCTTCGTGGAGGAAAGCCGGGTGCGCATCGGATTACAGTATGAGGAAGAGTACTACATCGCAGCCAACGACACACGCCTCATCGTGGGCAAGGTGAAAGAAGTGTGGGTGGATGAGCAATACCTGCACAAGGACCTCCATATTGACCTCGACAAAGCTGAAACAGTAACCATCAGCGCGTTGGAGAATTACCACGTAACTGAAAAGCTGGCCCAACTGCACTATGCCCGGCCGGAGTTTCCACAGCACTTTGAAGAGATGGGCAATGCCCGAAGGAAGGCGCGACAAGAGCAACTACAAGAACAGGAAGAGCAAGAAACTGAAGAAACCAACGATTGATGCCCCGTAAGATCCTCTACTGGTTTCGCAATGACCTGCGCTTGCACGATCATGCCGTGCTCGGTCGACTAACACCTGGTGATGAACTATTACCTGTATTTATCATCAACCCAGAATGGTTCAGGCCGTTGGCGTTGGGGTTCCCAAAGATGGGTGCATATCGGGCGCAATTCCTGCTGGAGAGTCTGGCCGACCTGCGAAGACAACTGCAAGAAAAAGGTAGCGACTTGGTGATTCGTGTGGGTGAACCGCATGCCATTTTACAGACATTAGCCAACGAATGGCAATCAACCGTACTACTCTACCAACAGGAAGATACGGCCGAAGAACAGGCCGAAGAGCGTGCAGTGGAGGCAGCCGTTCCCTGCAAAGTGCATACCTGGCAGGGACAAACCCTCATCCATGCCGATGAACTGCCATTTGCGTTGGAGCAATTGCCGGACGTGTTTACCGCCTTCCGCAAGCGGGTAGAAAAATACAGCGATGTGCGGGAGGTGTTTCCAGCACCCACTCAACTCCCTGCATTCCCTTCCATTGACTCGGGTCCAATGCCGAAACTCACTGATCTGGGGTTGGAACCTGCTACCATAGATGATCGAGCAGCCATCCGCTTCAAGGGTGGAGTAACGGCAGCGCTAGAGCGCCTCCATCATTACCTATGGGAAGGCGACCACCTGCGGGCGTACAAGGAGACAAGGAATGGCCTCATCGGGGCCGACTACTCCTCCAAACTATCTGCCTGGCTGGCAATGGGGTGTCTGTCACCACGCCAGGTATATGCCGAAGTGAAGCGATATGAACAGGAACGCATCAGCAACAGCTCCACCTACTGGCTCATCTTCGAACTGCTGTGGCGCGATTATTTCCGGTTCGTAGCCAAGCGCTACGGCAACCGCATCTTCCAGTTGGGGGGCATCCGTGGTGAACAACCCACTTACCACAACCGACCTGCCGATTTTGAAGCGTGGCGATTGGGCGAATCCGGTGAACCCTTTGTAGATGCGAATATGAAGGAACTACTGCTCACCGGCTTCATGAGCAACCGGGGCAGGCAGAACGTGGCCAGCTACCTCACCAAAGACCTGAAAATAGACTGGCGATGGGGTGCCGCCTGGATGGAAAGCCAATTGATTGATTATGATGTGTGCAGCAACTGGGGCAATTGGATGTACGTAGCCGGTGTAGGCAACGACCCGCGTGAAGACCGCTACTTCAACGTCCGCAAACAAGCCGGCATGTACGATCCGGAAGGCGAATACCAGCGATTGTGGCTGGAGGAATAGATGTGCGATGTAAGATGTGCGTTGGACTTGGACTAACCCTCTATAAACTGGACTGATTGAGTGACAGACAATTGAACCTGCAAAGAACTGATACACGAAGGATTGCAATACGAGAATACAGCAAATCCCTATTTTTAAGGTATGGATGCTCAGCAAATAAAAACAATTCTTATATCTCTCAAACCCGAATTAGACTCGATTGGAGTTATAAGGATTGCACTATTTGGCAGCATCATTCAAAAACCTTTAGAAGCAAACGATGTAGATCTTTGGGTTGAGTTTGACCATCCTACCTATCAGAAATGGCTGGATCTAATTCGTTTGCTGGAAAAACATATCCACCACCCTATCGATATCACGGTAAAAGGTAGCCACCTTTCAAAAAGCTTTCAATCTAAAGTTGAGCCAACATTAGAATATGTCTGATTCCCTTTTCAAGGATAAGGTCCAGGTAGTCCTCAACAATGTGGCCATTATTGAGGAGCGGTTTCAAAACATTGATACCGCAATGGATTTCATTGCTACTAAGGAAGGGCAGCTATTGATGGATGCCATAGCCATGCGGCTGCAACATATTGGTGAGACCATTAAAAAGTTGAAAAATGAATTCCCTCACCGTTTCAAAGAGGAAGATTTAGACTGGGATGCGATAGTGAGATTTAGGGATTTCATTTCTCATCATTATGATCAATTGCAGCATGATATTCTATTTTCAATCTGCACGGATCACATTCCTCCACTAAAAGTAGCAATGAATAACCTACTCACCAATTCCATTTGATGGCAGATGAGAACATCTTGCTGAAGTTAAATCAGATGTAAGAGATTGGATTTTCGACAAACAATAAACCATAAACTACAAACGTGTTCGCAGGCATAGATTTTGGCGCTAAAACAGCCGGCACCACCGCTATAGCTTGGCTGGCGGAGGGTAGGCTCCACCTGGCACAAAGCGCCCCTAAACAAGATGCGGATGCCTGGCTGCGCCAACAAATCCAACGGCTTCAACCACAAGCGCTGTACATCGATGCGCCTTTGAGTCTGCCCCTCGCCTACCGACAAGCTACCGATACCCCCGACTTCCACTACCGGGGATGCGACCGGGCTGTGGGTGCCATGTCGCCTTTATTCCTGGGAGGATTGACAGCAAGAGCCATGCAGTTGGTGCATGAGGTTGGATTACCGGCATACGAGGTATATCCGAAGTTGGCCGGACATGCCATAGCGAAGGATTGGTATCACAAAAAGAACGGAGATACGCTTGGCTCCTTCACCAAAGCGCTACAACACCATTTGCCTTATCCTGCTCCCCCACCTGCCAACTGGCACCAGGCCGATGCATTACTGGCATGGTATATTGGATGGAAACACCAGACAGGAAAGGCTGACTTTGTGGGTGATGCGCAAGAAGGAGTGATTTGGTATTAATCACCGACCCACCATCACTTTATCCCTGTGATAGATAATGCCGGTTGCATCTTGCATTGTAAATACATAGAACCCTTGCACCAGAGACTGCATATTTACGGTAGCATCGCCTGCCGGCAGGAACTGCCGCATGGCTATTCGGCCCTGTACATCGGTAAGGATTAACCAACCGGACTTTGGTATGCCTTGCACATAGAGTGTCTGTTGCACCGGGTTGGGGTTAAGCTTTATACTGGAACCCATCAGTTCAGGATCTTCAATACCCACAGGTATTGGGTCATTGTGAGGTACTATCTGTATATCAACACTGATGGCTTGCTCAGCAGAAATATTTCCAGAGCCATCAAATACGAAACTGTCTGCATAAACATGAGGATATGACCATTGAGGATGGTAATAGTTGGTTAAGAGAAAAGCATAATAAAGTGAGCCTAAATGACAATACAAGTATCCAGGTTCACCATTGCTGCAAATCATATTTACTCTCGCCCTCGGTCTCGGTGAAATATCAGGAAAAGGCAAGCTGTCTGAATTAAGTAGGCTGTCTACCCACTTCATGGTAACAGGCATTTTCCCATTTAGGAAGCCTATTTCAATTTGATTGGTGATATCAGATGTTACTTCTACTTTTTTAGTCGAGTCATCAAAGCTACCCAACGGATAATTATATGAAGTCCATAATGCAGCTTGAAACTTACCCGAATCTTTATTGTTAAAATATTCGTAGTTGCTATCCGGACCATTAGCAAGCTTCATTGCCTTAGTATCATACCCAATCCAAACGGTATCTTTCTCCCCGTTTGCATCTTCAAAGAAAAAGGGCATGGCCCATTGGGGCTGCTGCCGGGCACCGGGTATTTGAGCGTAACCTGCAGAAGCTTGCAGCAGCAATACTATAATGCCTGCATAATAAAACCATTTGCGCATGTGGATAGAGTTTGTTAATAAGGTAGGAAAAAATATTGGTATTTGTAGTGGTGGTATGTTAAGAAATGGTCATGTAGCAGTCAGATAGTCAGTGGGTTGTGGGTGAAAGGCACTAGAAAGAAGTGAGCGTTAGTTGATTTACATCCATCAACTGCCTCCGTATTACATGTATAGGATTCACTCGAACCTTCTTCCCCGAATTTCTTTACTTGTCATATGACCCATCATCTCCTATTTCCGCATCAACTGTATAGTGAGCTACCCGCTGCCGGGCACGTCCATATGGTAGAAGATGAACTCTATTTCCGGCAATACAACTTCCACCAGCAGAAGCTCCTCCTCCATCGCGCTTCCATGCAGGCCTATGCCGATACACTCCGAGAAGCCGGCAAAACGGTCACCTATTGGGAGAGTGAACAAGTCCCTTCCCTGCAGCCGGTATTTGAGCAGTTGCAACAAGACAATGTCCAGTCCCTCACCTACTACGAAACCAGTGACGACTGGCTGGAACAGCGGCTGCAAGAATATGGCAAACGGTTTGGGATTACCTTGGTGCAGTTGGACAACCCCAACTTCCTCAACTCGGCCGGCACCATCCAGGAAGAACTGCAGCAGGATAAAAACTACTTCATGACCTCCTTCTACATCCGGCAGCGGAAGCAGCGGGGCATTTTGCTGGAGGATGACGGTAAACCACTGGGTGGCAAGTGGAGCTACGATACCGACAACCGCAAGAAAATCCCGAAAGGGCTCTCCATTCCTCAAATCCCACTAACCAAAACAACACCGTATCACACAGAAGCACAAGACTACATTGCCACCCATTTCCCCAACAATTATGGCAGTGCTAAGGATATCTTCTACCCTGTCACCCACGAAGCTGCCGCACAATGGCTGGACACCTTCCTGGAGCAGCGCATGGCCACCTTTGGCGACTATGAAGATGCGATGGTAGCCGATTGGCATTTCCTATTTCACAGTGTGCTCACTCCCATGCTCAACATCGGACTGCTGTCACCGCAGCAGATCATCAACTGCACGCTGGAGGCACATCGGGAATTCAACTTCCCCCTCAACAGCCTGGAAGGGTTCTTGCGGCAGATTATCGGTTGGCGGGAGTATATGCGGGGCATATATTTGCTGGAAGGCAGGAAACAGCGCACTTCCAACTACTGGGGATTCTCGCGCACCCTACCGGAATCCTTCTGGAACGGCACCACTGGCATTGACCCGATCGACCAAACCATCCGAAAACTGCTACGCACCGGCTACAACCACCACATTGAGCGGTTGATGGTGCTGGGCAATTTCATGCTGCTCTGCGAAATCCACCCCGATGCTGTATACGAGTGGTTCATGAGCCTCTACATCGATGCATACGACTGGGTGATGGTGCCCAATGTGTATGGTATGAGCCAATATGCCGATGGTGGCCTCATTACCACCAAGCCGTATGTATCAGGCAGCAACTACATCCGCAAAATGAGCGACTACCCGACCGGAGTCTGGTGCGAAGTGTGGGATGCACTGTTTTGGCGATTCATCCACGTTCACCATGATACGTTTGCCGCCAATCCGCGCATGCAGCGCATGACCTGGATGCTGGATAAAATGGACGCTTCCAAGCGTAATGGACATCTGGCAAGGGCTGAGCGGTTTTTACAAAAGTTGGCATAACGTACACAACCGATTTGCCGGTTACCACTTCATCGCATAATTTCACTTAGCAGGTCATCACAATGTGGATTTTCCTGCCATTATCCAGAACATCCCTCACCTACGAACCTATGACACAACAAGACTTTACCCGACTCAGCGATGAAGAACTGAAAGCCCTGGCCAAGAAGGACAAATCCACGGCTATCCTGAATGCCTTTCTGATTGGCTTTCTTATGGGCATTGTCATATTCAGCATAGCTGTGAACAATTTTGGGTTTCTTATGCTCATCCCGTTGTACCTGGCCTACAAGCTAGCCAACAACAAGTCTTTCGACCGGGAAGCCTTCAAAGCTGAGTTGCGTGCTCGGAACTTAAAATAACAGGCGTTCAAAGGTTAAGAAGTGTTTGATAACTGACTTTGGATGTTGGACTGTGACGATGGACCATTCGCGATGGGCAGCCGACCGCTCTGTGGCTTGGCTAGTTTTCAACGCTTGTGTTGCTCCAATGATAAAACGTACAACGATGCCTGCCGGTAGGCTGGCGCGACCACAAACAATAAACAACAAACTATAAACCGAGCACCCTTACTCCACCATCACCTTTTCTCTATACAGCACTGCTCCGCTGGGGTGGCGTAGTACGGCCAGGTACAAGCCGCTACTCCATCCTTGCAGCGATAGGCGTGCGGTGGCAGAAGTGCTTGCATCAAGGGTGGCCATCAGCCTTCCTTGCAAGTCGTACATTTCCCACACAGCGCCCGGCTGGGGCCGGTTCCATTGCAACTGTAGGTACTCTTTGGCCGGGTTGGGAAATATACTGATGCTACCCAGCTCTTCTGCCTGCGGTAATCCTGTGGCTACCACTGTGTATTGGAAGCAGGTATCCACCAACTCCTGGCAGTAGTTGCTGCGCCTGAGGC
>CAYYHM010000011.1:0-15882 GCA_964471795.1 uncultured Chitinophagales bacterium
GTAAACCGGCCACCTACCATGCCACGGAAGCGATTCTCATCGCCCAGCTGTGGCATCAACTGGAACGGGAGCTTACCACTACTGAGTTGCTGATAGAACTGAATGGCCAATGCTGCCTTGTTGCCCAGAGGCATGAATGTCCGCAGGTCCCACTTCCAGACGGCAAACTGAAAATCGCCCAGATAGCCCGTTAGCGAAAAGTCGGTATACCACCCCCTGGTGGGAAAGTAGACATGGTTGCGGGTATCGGCATTGCCCAGCAGACCACCAGCGTACAGTTGCACCCCATTGGCTCCCGGGATGTCCTGCATAGCAAGGATGCCACCTTCAGGAAGCACCATGTTGTAGGCCATGTATAACTCCCCTACTACGCCGGCATACCAGGGTCGCCCCTGCTTCATCCGGAACGTTACTTCTACCCGCGACTGTATGCGATCCTGACTGTACCGCTCCTTGTTGGAATTGGGGGTTTGGTTGCCGATGCCGAAGAACAGATAGGGGTAAATCGAGTAATTTACATCACCCCGCAGTTTCCAGTCGTTGCCCTTGCCCCACACCTCGCCTTCCAGCCGGCCATACCACTGCTTGTTCAGGGTATAATAGCCGAACAGCCGCACATAGGAGGCATGTTGCCCCGTATCGGCAGAGGTAGCAAACCGCAGAAACATAGCAGGCCCAAAAGCCAGATTGGTCTCAGGCGTAAAGAAAACCAGTGGAGCAACCAGCAGGTTGCTGTTCTTTTGTGTCCCTGACTGCGCAGCGACCGTTGAGACTGCCAGCAGCAGCAGATATGCCCACACTGCTTTCCCCATCAACTATGATAGACCAGCAGGGGCAGGTGCGTGTGAAAAACCATGCGCTTGGACAGACTGCGCTTGAACCATGAGGCGATGCCTGTTCTGCGCTGCGAGTTCATCACGATCAGGTTAGCCTGATGTTCCGATGCAGATTCGTTGATGCCTTCGATGACCTGCGACTCCTTGATCAGGTGGAAATGCAGGTTGGGATAGGCTACATGATCGTACACGATTTCCTTATACCCTTCCATGGCAGCCTGTTCACCCTCCGTGTCAGCCTTGTCGTCGAGGTGCAGCAGGTGCAGGTCGGCCTTCCAGGGCGTAATCAGGCGGATCACATCCCGCAGTGGTTCCATGTCTCTCTCCAGCAATCCTGAGGCAAACACTACCGAACCCGGCATGTCAATCGGTGCATCCTTGGGTACAACAATCACCGGAACGGGACAAGACTCCACCATCGCCGCTGCGTGGCTGCCCATCAGGAATTCAGCGCGGTTGGTATGTCCCTTCGTACCCATCACCACATACGAATGCTCAATGCCCGGCAAGCCCGCCACAGCCTCATCCACCGGCAGTCCGGCAACACTGGTAGAAGTGGCCTTCACCCTTCCTTGCGTTAGCTCATCCACCTTATCTACCAGATAGGCCAATTCCTTCTCTATGGTAGCTACATACTCTTCCTGCAACTCTTTGGTAGCAATAGGGTCACCTTTGGTGGAAAACACAGCACGGAATGGATCGCTCTGTGGAAAGTCATAGGCATGCACAAAATGGATATCGGCATCCATCTTGAGGGCAAGCATTACGGCATAATGCATGGCATGGTTGGCCGTAGGTGAGAAATCGGTGGGAACAATGATGTGTCGCATAGCTCTGGATTTATTGGTTATCAATAGGTGTGCGCTTGTACACAAAGCAGAGCCAGTCGTAGAGGGGAGTCGCCAGCTCCCGCAAAGTGGCCGGCTGCATGCAGAAGTATTCGGTAGCAGTAGCGAAGAACTGCTGTGGTATCTGTCCGTTGTATTCCCGGAGATGGTCGAGTTTCTCCGGCCAGCGTGTGAGCACTACCGGCAGGTAATCAGCCATGAACTGACGGATGAGCGTGTCATCGATGTCCGCATAGCCTTCCCCTGCCACCTTGTTCTCATAGTAGACAGCATGGGCAAACTCATGGATAGCGGTCTGGAACACGGGCACTACGGAGGTGTATTCTGCCGAAATGTCTTCCCAGGACAAGGTAAGGGCACCGGGCAGGTGGATGCCTCCGTCGGCATAGCGTTTGCCGATCAGCTTACCGTAGTTGTCGGGATACAGGGTAATCAGGTTGAACTGGGGATAGTAGAACTTATCGAACTGATAACTCACCAAAGCCCCGGCAGCCATCACCAGCACTTTGTGTCCATCTGTAATGGCCACACCACTTCTGCCTTGCAGCTGCCGACCCTTCACCAATGCCTCCACGCGCTGGCAGAAGGCAGGCTGCAGTGCCACAGGCATAGACTGATACCATGGGCAATATTGCTGCAACAAGGTGTGTGTCATAGGGTGGGATTATAGGTTCAAAGGTACGGTATACCGGTTTTGGGTAAGGTGACGTATGTCGCTTTTGTGGAAAACCTTTGTGCAGGTGTGAGGAATATCATTCGTGCATACCGATGAATATCGGTAAACTTGCTACGTAAATAACTGTAGCAGGCATGATTATCGGAATACTCAAAGAATCGGCCCCGGAGAAGCGGGTAGTAGCCCTGCCGGAGGTGGTGAAGTCTCTGTTGCAACTGAAGGTAGACCAGGTATTTGTAGAGCAGGGTGCCGGCGATCAGGCCTTTGTACCTGATGCTGACTATGAAGCCGCCGGCGCTGTGCCGGTGAGCCGCCATGAGGCCATTGCGCAAAGTGACCTGCTGCTGTCCATACAGCCCATCAGCGCAGCCGAGCAAGGCAAGGCCAAGCCCGGCCAGGTGCAGGTGGCCGTGTTTAACGCCCTCAGCAGCAAGGATGTGGCTACAGAACTGATAAAGCTGCCCGTTACCACCTTCAGCCTGGAGTTGGTGCCCCGCACCACACGGGCCCAAAGCATGGACATCCTGTCATCGCAGGCTACCGCTGCCGGCTACAAGGCCGTACTACTGGCCGCACAGCATCTTCCCTCCTTCTTCCCCATGTTCACCACCGCTGCGGGCTCTATACCGCCGGCCAAGGTGCTGGTGTTGGGCGCAGGAGTAGCCGGATTGCAGGCCATCGCCTCTGCCCGCAGATTGGGTGCGGTAGTAGAAGCCTTCGACGTACGGGCTGCCGTTAAGGAAGAAGTGCAGAGCCTCGGCGCCAAGTTCGTGGAAGTGGAAGGCGCTGTAGATGATAAAGGTGCCGGTGGCTATGCTGTGGAGCAGTCGGAAGAATACAAGCAAAAGCAACAACAGATCATACAGGACCACGCCAGAAAGAGCGATGTCATCATCTGCACGGCGCAGATTCCCGGACGAAAGGCGCCCGTGCTGATCACCCGCGACACTGTAGTGGCCATGAAACCCGGCAGCGTGATCATCGACCTGGCCGCCAGCACGGGAGGCAACTGCGAAGTGACAGAGAACGAAGCCACCATCATCCACCACGGTGTGCAGGTGCTTGGATACTCCAACCTGCCCGCCACCATACCGGCAGATGCCAGCAGGATGTTCGGCAAGAACGTGCTCAACTTCCTGAAGCTCATCATCAAAGACGGCGCACTGGATCTGAATTTCGACGATGACATCGTTGCAGGCACGTGCCTGACCCACAACCATTCTGTAATCAACACTCGTGTACAATCCATGCTGACGACCGCATAGCGGCAGGCATCCAATAAAGCATAGCTATGGAAGCAATCTTCGAATTCATCAATGCAAATATGGGGATGGTATACATCCTCATGTTGTCCATCTTTCTGGGGATAGAGGTGATCTCCAACGTACCGGCCATCTTGCATACGCCCCTGATGTCGGGAGCCAACGCGATACATGGGGTGGTGATCATCGGCTCCATCATCGTGATGGGTCATGCCGAACCGGACAACTATGTAGCCATCGTGCTGGGATTCCTGGCCGTGGTGCTCGGAACATTGAATGTGGTGGGTGGCTTTGTGGTTACCGACCGTATGCTGGAGATGTTCCGGAAGAAAGATAAGAAGTAATCACCCCAAACCTACCTGTGATGACGGAACTCATACAAACCAACCTGCTGGAAATCAGCTACTTCATTGCTTCCATCACTTTCATTCTGGGGTTGAAGATGCTCAGCAAGCCCAACTCGGCACGCAAGGGCAACCTGATTGCGGCTTTTGGCATGGGCCTGGCCGTGGTGGCCACCATCTTTCTGCACAAGCAGGATGGCGAGCCCATTGGCAATTTGGGATGGATCTTCGGCGGTATTGCTGTAGGCACACTGATCGGCACGGTAATGGCACAGCGGGTGCAGATGACCAGTATGCCGCAGATGGTGTCGTTCTTCAATGGCATGGGTGGTGCGTGTGCCGCCCTCATCAGCATGGTAGAATTTGACCACTACTTTGCGCTCCATGGCGGGGAAAACTTGCTGAATGGGGAGATGCTGACCATCTTCGCCGGACTGCTCATCGGCAGTGTGTCATTTGCCGGCAGTATGGTAGCCTGGGGTAAGCTGGAAGGTAAGGTGGGTGATTTCATCTTCCCGCTGCAGCACATCGTGAACCTAAGCGTGCTGTCAGGCATCCTCCTCTTCGGCGGCTACCTGATGGTCAACGGCGTGGAAGCCACCTGGCCCATCTATGCGTTCTTCGGCGTGTCCCTGATCTATGGCATCCTGTTCGTGCTGCCCATCGGCGGCGCCGACATGCCGGTGGTGATCTCGCTGCTCAACTCCTTCACCGGTATTGCCGCTGCGCTGGGGGGCTTCCTGTACAGCAATCAGGTGATGCTCACGGGTGGCATCCTGGTGGGTAGTGCGGGCACTATACTCACCGTGCTGATGTGCAACGCCATGAACCGCAGCCTCACCAACGTACTCATCGGTGCCTTCAGCGCCAAGAGTGGTGGAGGCAGCAAGGAGGGTGGCGACAAGGCCTATCGTGAGGCATCGGCTACCGACGTGGCCATCATGTGCAGCTATGCGCAGCAGGTGGTAATTGTGCCGGGATATGGACTGGCCGTAGCACAGGCGCAGCATACCGTGCATGAGCTGGAGAAAGTGCTCACGGAAAAGGGCGTGAACGTGTTGTATGCCATCCATCCCGTAGCAGGTCGCATGCCGGGCCACATGAACGTGCTGCTGGCTGAGGCCGACGTGCCCTACGATAAGCTGGTAGAGATGGAAGACATCAACCCGATGATGCCGCAGACCGATGTAGTGCTGGTAATCGGCGCCAACGACGTGGTGAACCCGGCTGCCGAGGATGACCCCTCCTCGCCCATCTATGGTATGCCAATCATACAAACCACCAAGGCGAAGCAGACCATCGTATTGAAGCGATCCATGCGGGCCGGCTATGCCGGTATCGACAACGACCTGTTCTACATGCCCAAAACGCAGATGTATTTCGGCGACGCCAAGGCCAGCCTGCAGAAGCTGCTGGAAGAGGTGAAGGCCGTGTGAGGGGGATGGAGGGAGTGGAAAACAGATAACTATTGACAGGAAATATGGCCCTCTCCTATTCGCCAATCACGGATGAGTGGGATTATCGAATGCTTTTTCTTTCCGTCATCAGGCGTTGCGCCTACTCCTTGCCCGCTCAATGAAAATCCCACTCCCCTTTGATGTCGTTTGTGGGATCGAAGCCTGCAACCCACTCCAGGAATGCTATGCGGAAGTTGTGCACTTTTTCACGAATCAATTGCACGTATTCGTTGTCTACATCGAACAGGCTGTTGCAGCTTACCTGCAGGTGTCGCCCATGCGACTTGATGATGTGTGCGTTTTCCAAACGGATGCTGTAGATATCGCCTCCCTCGGCACCGGCTATCTTGGCCAGCATGATCTGTGCATCTTCCAGCATGAAGCCAATTACCTCCCTGCGAAGCATCATCTCTTGCTCTTCCTCTGTGCGCGCTGTAGCTGCGTTCTTCTCTCCGGCTTCTTCGTCCTTCAACTTCAAAAATTCATACAGCGCATACACGGTTTCCAGCAGATCAATGCCTCTCTGGTAAACCGGCAATTGCCGGAAGTCCGGCCGCTCGTCTTCCTCTTCAAAATCATCCGGATCAAAATCATCCCATTCGTTCATAGTGTATCAGGTTTGCTGTTAAGATAGTACTTCTTCCTTTTCTGTAAAACTAACACCATGGTCGTGCAGTTCGGCCAATACAGGTTCATAGATAGCCTTGATGACAGGAATGTGTACACCGGTGAATTGTATGCGGCCAAGCATGATCTGCTTGACGAAGATTCCGATGGGCATGCCTACCAGCTTTGCCATAGCGGTTACCTGATCATCTTCCCCTTTCAACACCATGGAGGCCGATAGCCTGATGCGCTCGCCTTTCTGCTTGTACACGAATTGATGCTGCATCACAACCATATCCTTGTCCTCAGGATGCATCGCCCACTTCTCCAGCAACAGGTCCTGCAGGATCTGTGCCGGTGACGCATTTTTCAGGCGGATGGGCTTATCTTCGAAGATACCCAACCACTCCAGCTTCCGGATGATCTCATCCTGATGGTCAATCCGCAGGAAATCTGCCAGCCGCTTTTGCAGCGTGTAGCCTACGGGATACTCCTTCCATACGCCTTCCAGGTAGGCCTCCACCAACTGCCGATAGGTCATCTTATCCGATTCGATGATAGGATATGTGTCGTCGGTCCAGCCAAGCTTCACGAAGCTGTTCCACGCACGGCAGTAGCCGGGATAGCGCAGCGTACCCCTGATGAGGGTAGGTATATTGTCGAGGCCATATACGGTTTTGTACAGCAGGGAGTCGCGGTTGGCATAGGCTTCGAACTCGCCGGCTCCTTCGATATGTACATATTCCGTCTGCTCAAACACACGGTTATAAGGTATGTATTTGTGGCGGCCTTCCTTGAAATATTGGGCCGTACCCTGCCCTGCCAATACCACGTTGCGTGGATTCCAGGTAAACTTGTACTTCCACGGGTTGTCGCAGCTTTCGGGCGCTACCAAACCACCGGTGAATGACTTGAAGGACTCAATCTCGCAGCCACTATCGCGCAGGCTGTGGATCTTTTCCATGGCACTCATGTGGTCGATGCCCGGATCCAGGCCCATCTCTCCCACCATCATAATGGCAGCATCACGGATCTCCTGCTCCAGCGAATACATTTCATTGGAAACATACGAGGCCGTAACCACATGCTTGCGGTAGGTGATGCAATCCTTTACCACCAGGTAGTGGAGGTTCACCGGCAGCAGCGACACCACTACATCGGCCTTACTGACTGCATCATGGCGCTGTGCATCGTTGGTGATATCGAGCTGCAGCGGAATGCCATGCGAGTGCCCCTGCACCTTGCGCTCGGCAAGCGTCATATCAGCATCGGCCACCGTCACCTGCCAGCCATACCGACTTGCTTCTTCCAACATGTAATGAATCAATACCGTGGCCGACCGGCCTGCTCCCAAAATAAGAATATGCTGCATGTGCTCCGTATTATTCGGTAAAGTTACAGGGACAATGGGGTACTGCCATACGTCTTAACCAACTATATTTGTGGAATACACCCCCCGACTATGGAAGAGAAAAGGCATATCGTCACCTATCAGGTGCTGGAAGGGAAAGAGTCGCTGACGCCATCTGACAGAAACCTCCTTGAACTGGCCGAAGGCATGACAGCCAAGGCCTATGCACCCTATTCACACTTTCACGTAGGGGCAGCCGTGTTGTTGGCTAATGGCGAGATCTTCACCGGCAGTAATCAGGAAAACGCATCTTTTCCGGTAGGCCTGTGTGGCGAGCGAGTAGCGTTGTTTGCCGCCGGTGCAGCCTATCCGGATGTACCTGTGGTGGCCATCGCCATCACTGTTGCCAACGAAAATGGCTCTCCGTCGCCGGCAGCAGCACCCTGTGGTATGTGCCGACAGGCCATCGCTGAATACGAGATGCGCCATCAGCAGGGCATACGATTGATTTTGGGTGGTGAAACGCCGCTCATCTATGTAATTCCCCGCGCCGGCGATCTGCTACCTCTGGCCTTCGATGCCGCCTTTCTGCAACGCCATAAACCTGAATAAACGGCACATCATGATACAGACAACTAGCGATACACAGTATTTCATCGACCTGGAAGAGAAGCACGGTGCGCACAACTACCATCCGCTGCCGGTGGTGCTGACACGTGGCGAAGGTGTCTACTTGTGGGATGTATCGGGAAAGCGGTATTTCGATTTCCTCAGTGCCTACTCAGCTGTAAACCAGGGCCACTGCCACCCAAGACTGGTGCAGGCCATGACGGCACAGGCTGCCAATCTTACACTGACCAGCAGGGCTTTCCACAACGACAAACTGGGGCCCTTCGAAGCCTACATCACGCAGTTTTTCGGGTACGACAAGGTGCTGCCGATGAATACCGGTGTAGAGGGTGGCGAAACAGCCGTTAAACTGGCTCGCCGCTGGGCCTATGACGTAAAAGGGGTGCCTGATAATGAGGCAGTGGTGGTGTTTGCTACCGGCAACTTCTGGGGCCGGACGATGGCTGCGATTTCGTCATCTACGGACCCGTCCAGCAGGGCACGCTTTGGCCCCTACATGCCAGGCTTTGAGATTGTACCTTACAACGATCTGGATGCGCTGGACAAGGCGCTGCAAAACCCGAACGTGGCAGCTTTCATGGTAGAGCCGATTCAAGGGGAGGCAGGTGTCATCCTTCCCGACGAAGGCTACCTGCAGGGTGTGCGCCGGTTGTGTGACCAACATAACGTACTATTCATCGCTGATGAGATACAGACCGGCCTCGCCCGCACCGGCAAGATGTTGGCCTGCGACCACGAGGACGTACGGCCAGACATCCTTATCCTGGGGAAGGCCCTCAGCGGTGGCATGATGCCTGTGAGTGCCGTACTGGCCGACGACGTGGTGATGCTGAACATTCGTCCCGGAGAGCACGGATCGACTTTTGGCGGCAACCCGCTGGCATGTGTGGTGGCCCAGGAGGCCTTACAGATCCTTGTAGACGAAAAGCTGGCAGATAATGCTGCCGCCATGGGTAACCTGCTGCGCGATGGCCTACGCCACATCAACCACCCGCTGATTACCGACATCCGCGGCAAAGGGCTGCTGAACGCCATAGAAATCGACACCACGGAGGACAGTGATCTGGCCTGGGATATCTGCTTGCAGCTGAAGGACAACGGACTGCTGGCGAAGCCTACTCATGGTAATAAGATCAGATTTGCACCGCCACTCATCATGCAGCAGGAGCAAATGGAGCAGTGCCTGGATATCATTGACAGGACGTTGAAAGCATTTTGAGTGCAGCAGTAAAACCGCCGCACTACCCTACCCCGGATACCAGCCAACCCACACATCCTTCCACGTAAGTCGACCCGGACGGAACACACCTTCCGGCAACTGAAACTCGAGATCATACAGTTGCGCATCGATGGTATATGGCTTGTCATCGCCGGACAGCAGTGCACTCCGCAGAAACAGCACCTGCCCTTGTACGGCAGGAAAGTGTCGATGATGCCCTTCATTGTGAAAAGACACATCATTGCAATAATTGAAGTACACCGAATCGGCGTCAGGGGTAATGCGCACAGCTTCCACCCGGATGGCAGCATGGTGGGTGACACTGTAGGTATGACACCCGGCATCCAACGACTCGTACCAAGGTGCATCCAGCCACAAGGTCACGGCCGTAGAATCGTCTACCAGCCCGTACAGAAACACTTGTCCACAACCACCACTTATCGACAACTGAATCCCCTCCTTGTCCACACAGGCCGGTGCTGCCTGGTCCTTTTTACAGGCCGTAAGCATACAAATGATTGCTACTAATAGGCTGATAATGTGTGATTTGTGGGTCATTCTCAATGCCGCTGTGTCTTTTTTAGTGTATTTTGTACACTTTTCTGTTGACAGAGGAAAAGTTTCATCCTTACTTTGCCTCTACAACATGATACGCAAATATCTCCATATTGTTCTGATTTCTGCCATAACCTTACTCGGCATAGCCCTGAGTAGCCAGGCAGCCTGGGCACCGGCCGGTATGTCCAACGACATTGCACTCTGGCAGCTTCTTGTTCTTGTAGTGGGTATCAGCGCCTCTTTGACGGCTGGCAAGCAAGCATTGAAGCGCATACAGGCCAATATCGTATATCGATAAATCCAATCTCCTACCACTCAGGAATTTTAGTATATTTCGGGAAATGACGCTTTTCTATGATGCGTATCCTTACCGTTGTACTAACTTTTCTTACCTCTTGGATTCTGTCGGCACAAGTGCAGGAAGCCGTTGATTATCACAGCGAATCAGGTGCTATCGTCCGACCCCATCCTGCTTTCCGCAGCAACACAACGCAGGTGTTCGACACCCTGGAGCTCCCATACGTACGGCGGACGGCCAACAGGGCGCTTACGCTGAACAACAGCACTTCTGCTGCCGCCATCGGGCAATACTACGAAGCACCGGGGCAGGTTACCATCAGCGGTTTTGAATTCTTTGCCTACCAAAGTGATGCCACCAGCAGTGCTACCGTCAATCTTACCTGCGCCATATATGCGGCCAACGGCACCCTACCTGCCGGAGCACCGATTGCAGAAGTGATTGTGCCTGTGGCCAAGCAAATCAATACCAATCTAGAGTTCACCCGCCGTGTGGCCAGGTTCAACAGTCCGGTGACAGTGAGTGGCCCCTATATTTTGGTGGTGCAGAATCCGACTTCCATCAGTGTTGGTGTCTATTGCAACAACTGGGATGCACGGGATGGCGACAGTGAGTTCCTGGCCAGTTTCTTCTTTCTGGGCGGCTGGACTCCTGCTGCGTCGGTCACCGTAGGATCTGTTCCCTTTGATGCCGATGGCTATCTGCTGCCATTTGTGCAATATGACTTCAACTACAGCTTTACCGTGTCACAGCGTTGTTTGACCGGCAACGATCAGATCCGACTGCAGGTACAGCCAAGCTCCTTCCGGGACAACCGCTTTTACAACAAGAGCGTGTTTCAGGGGAGATCCGGCCGGCAGCTATTGACGTGGGATCTAGGGCAAAACGGACCGGCAGCCACGTTTGTCGACTCCACCGTGCTCTATGCCTCCCCTACCCGGTATTCGCTATCGCTGACCATTGACCACCGGCTGTGGAGCTCCAATCGTACTTTTGTCTACAAGGACTCCATAGACGTGGAGCCTGTGGCAGACTTCGATTTCCTGGTAAACGGATACGATGTCACTTTCACCAACTTGTCTCAAGGTGCCGGCTCATACCGCTGGTCGTTTGGTGATAGCGTGTTTGCTACCTTGGCTCAGCCGGTGTACCGATATCCTGCACCGGGCCAATATCAGGTAACCCTCATCGTACAGAATGGCTGCGGTGCCGACACTATTGCGCGTCTGGTAGATATCGTACCCAACAGTGTCAACTCACCTGCCCATTCTCAGTGGCAGGCATTCCCCAACCCAACCACAGGCGACCTGATGCTGACAAACCTTCCTGAGACATCTACAGCCCTTGTGTTGACCGACCTTACCGGCAGGATTCTATCTACCCTGCCACTCACCGCAACCCAGCATAGCCTTTCTTTGCATCACTTACCTGTTGGCAATTATATACTCCTGTTGCTGGCCGACGAACAACTGATAGAGCGCCGTTTGCTTACTAAAGTGGGGCAGTAAACAGTACAAGCAGCCACAACAAACCATGGCTGATATTCTTTATCCCTGCGTCACCTGCAGGGAGTACCGGCCGGTATAATCTTCTACCTTTACCCTCCGATATGCACATCAGGCTCATCACACCCGGCAAAACCAATCAGGCCGCCTGGCAACAGCTGATCTCCGAACAGGCACAGCGGGTACAGCGTTACCACTCGTTCAGCTACGAGGAGCTGCACAGCGGCAAAATCCGGAATCTGCAGTCGCCGGAGCAGATACGGCAGGCCGAAGCATCATTGCTGTTGTCGCAGATACAACCCGCAGAATGGGTAGTGCTGCTGGATGATAAAGGCAAACAGATGACCTCCGAAGGGCTGGCAGACTTTCTGCAACAGCAGATGCTGCAATCGCAGCGCTACCTCACCTTCGTGATCGGCGGTGCCTTCGGTTTTCACGAATCGGTGTATGCCCGTGCCAACATGCAATTGTCGCTGTCAAAGATGACTTTCACCCATGAGATGGTGCGCTACATCTTCCTGGAGCAGCTGTATCGCGCCTTTACCATCATCCGCAACGAACCATACCATCACTAACATGTCCATCACCCTTATCATCATCATTGCCACCGCCATCGTCTCCATACAGGGATTCTCCAACGCTTCCTTCCGCCATCGCTACATGCTCCTGCCCTACGATGTGCATCACCACCGCCAGTGGGAGCGGATGATCACATCAGGCTTTCTCCATGCCGACTGGGGTCACCTGCTGGTAAACCTGTATGTACTGTTCATTTTTGGCGCTAAGTTGGAAAATGCCTATCAGATACTGTTCGGCACCGGTGGCAAGGTGCTGTATGTGGTGATGTACCTACTGGCTATTGTGGCCGCCAATCTATCTACTTATTATCGGCATCGCGACAACAGCTGGTATGCCAGTCTGGGTGCCTCCGGCGCCGTGTCGGCGGTATTGTTCGGTTACATCCTGGTATATCCGTCCAGCAGCCTCATGCTTCTATTCCTACCCATCCCTGTGAATGCCGTGATCATGGGCGTCCTCTACCTTGTTTATTCCTACTTCATGAGCCAGAGGGGCAGCGACAACATCAACCATGCCGCCCACTTCTATGGTGCGTTGTTCGGCGTAGCCTTCCTGTTGGTACTCAAGCCTTCACTTATCCTGTATTTTTGGGATCAAATCTTGTCGTTGCTATGATTGCTGATTTCAGGAGTGACACCGTTACCAAGCCCACGCCTGCCATGCTACAAGCCATGCTGCAGGCCCCTGTGGGTGATGATGTGTTTGACGAGGATCCTACGGTGAATGCCTTGCAGGAGAAGGTAGCCGACCTGTTTGGCCATGAGGCAGCCCTGTTTTGTGCCAGCGGCACCATGACCAATCAGATCGCCATCAAGGTACATACCAGACCGATGGATGAGGTGATCTGTGATGAGCTGGCGCATGTGTACAACTATGAGGGAGGAGGCATCGCCTTCAACTCCGGCGCGTCGGTGAAGCTTATCCGTGGCGACCGCGGGCGCATAACAGCTGAGCAGGTTGCTGCTGCCATTCAGCCCGATAATGTACACCATCCCCGCACGTCGCTGGTGTGCGTTGAAAACACGTGCAACCGGGGCGGCGGTGGCTACTATGCACTACCACAGTTGGCAGCGATCTCCGATTTGTGCCGCGATAAAGGCCTCGCCTACCACATGGACGGCGCCCGCCTGTTCAATGCACTAGCCGAAACCGGCGACACCACGCGGCAGATCGGCAACTTGTTCCACTCAATAAGCCTTTGTCTGTCCAAGGGACTGGGAGCACCGGTAGGCAGTGTACTCAGCGGCAGCCACGCCTTCATCAAGGAGGCCAAGCGCGTTCGCAAGGTGTTTGGCGGTGGGATGCGACAGGCCGGTATACTGGCAGCAGCAGGCATATATGCCCTGGACAACCATGTAGACAGGCTGAAGGAGGATCACCTGCGGGCTGCACAACTCGGCAACCTCTTGCAGGAGCTTAGCTGGGTTCAGGAGCTACTGCCTGTACATACCAACATCGTAGTGTTTCGTCTGTTTGATCAAGCTACAGCCGATGCCTGCAGGCAGCACTTGCGGCAACACGGTGTGCTGGTAGTACCTTTCGGTCCTGCAGCACTGCGCATGGTAACCCACCTCGACATCAATGATGACCATATGGCGCAAGCCATGCGTGCCCTGCAGTTGTTCCGGCCCTGAGGTTACCGCTCTACTTCAGCTGAGCGCACATAGTAGTTGCCCAGCTCTACTGAAAAATCGGACACTCCCCCACCCGGTAACGGCACTGTGACCCAGTCTGTGCCCACCAGAATACTGCCATCGCCCTTGTTGGTAGTGTATGGCACCGGCAACAGAAAACCGGACTCCTGAGCAACCCACCGCATCTCCACAGCAACGGTCTTTTTGCCCTTCGTTTGCATGGCATATTCTAATCTGGGCAATGATGTTTGGGTAAGGTATTGCCGGAAGAATGGGGCCACATCCCATTCGATGCCTCCATTAAAGTATCGGATGACCTCATCAGTAGAAACGATGCTGTGGCGAAAGGTAACGGTAAATGCCTTCAGCAGCTCCTTCCAGCGGGCGTCATCATCCATCGCCGTGCGCATGGTGTGCAGCATCAGTGCCCCCTTGTAGTAGAGGTCGTTGTCATCCACCCAGCCATCAAAGTGCACATCACGAGGGCCGATGATGGGCTTGCGGTTCAGCACGTTCATACGCTGCAGCCGCATGTACTGATCGGCCCGTGGCTTATCGCTCATACACTCCACATACACCGCTTCGCTGTAGGTGGTGAAAGACTCATGGATCCACAGGTCCGCAATATCGGGAGCGGTGAGGCTGTTGCCGAACCACTCGTGGCCGGACTCGTGGATGATGATGTAGTCGAACCCCAGTCCTGACATGTCGAATCCGAGGTAACCGGGCTTGTATTGGTTGCCATAGGCGATGGCACTTTGGTGTTCCATGCCCAGGTAGGGTGTCTCCACCAGCTTGTAGCCGTCGATGTAGAAGGGGTATCCACCGAAGGCATCCTCAAAGCAGTCCATCATCCCCGGCACCTGCTGGAACTGCCGTTTTGCCTTATCCAGGTTGTAGTCCAGCACGTAGTAGTCCAGCGACAGGCTGTCGCCGGTTTCCTGTGACAGATATGGTGCGCTGAAGTGGGCATAATACCCGGCATTCAGGGAAACGTTGTACAAGTTGATCGGCGAACGAACCATCCAGGTGTACGCCTGATAGTCATTGCCCATATCTGCTGTACCCTCCAGGCGACCGTTGCCCACGGCTGTCAGCTCTTTGGGCACGATAAACGTCATACGCACGCTATCGGGCTCGTCGGTGAAGTGGTCTTTACAAGGCCACCAGCTGCTGGCACCTTCACCTTCGCAGGCGACGGCAATCCACGGACGCTGACGGTCGTCTTGCGCAAACACGAAACCACCATCCCACGGTGCGTTGGCTGCCACCTTGGGCTGCCCCTGATAATGCACTGTAAGGGTGAGTGATTCGCCGGTGGTATATGTTCTGGGCAATGCCACATGCAGCGCTGTGTACTCACGGCTAAAGGCCAGCGTGTCCTGCCCCATCATGATGGCGTCCACCCTGTAGCGCTGACCAAGGTCAATCTGAATGGTATCGGCAGGGGCTGTCATGGTAAACGACAGGGAGCTATAGCCTTGTAGTCTGCGTTTCACGGGGTCAACAGCTACGGTAAGGTCATAGAAATGCACATCATAGCAGGCCCGCTGCGGATACAAATAGCCAAGCAGGCTATCGGCACGGGAGAAGTTTCCCTTCTGTGCCATAAGCGGTTGCAGCAACCAAAGTGACAGAAAACATAGCAGGGCTTTTTGCATTGTCGTAGCTTAGTATGGGCTAAGATATCAAAAACCATTCCGCAGTGGCACCACCCGCCAGTATCAATAGAAAGAGCCGTTCGCTGGTCAACACATATGTGCCGGGCAATCAGGTTGTTATGCACCGGGCCGGCATCTACTATTTCCGGCGCTTTGTTGCCTTGATAGATGCCGCTGTGCAGGAGATCCACATACAGACCTACATTTGGGAAGATGATGAAACGGGAAGGATGGTACATGAGGCAGTGATGGCTGCAGCGCAACGAGGCGTACAGGTGAACATCATCCTGGATGCCTACGGATCCATCCAGCTGATGCGGCGCAGCAGTATCCCTGCAGCCTGGACAGCTGCCGGGATCCGTTACCATTGGTTTGGCCGGCCTTTCTCCGGCGAAAACTTCAACCTGAGCCGGCGACT
>CAYYHM010000011.1:15982-28895 GCA_964471795.1 uncultured Chitinophagales bacterium
TTGATCGTAGGAGCCTATTTTACGCCAGGCCTGCGCATCAGGAAGAGCCTGAAGACAGCCCTCACCAATGGCGCCAGGGTGCGGATACTCCTGAGCCGACACAGTGATGTGTGGCTGGCAAGGTATGCCACCCGATATTTGTATGGATGGATGTTCCACAACGGCATAGAGGTGTATGAATGGACTACCACAGTAACGCATGGCAAGATGGCCATAGTGGATGACAACTGGTGCACCATCGGCTCTTACAACCTGAACTTCCTGAGCGCGTACGAGAGCATCGAGCTGAACTACGTTACGCAACATGCACCAACAGTACGCCGGATAACACAGGACATTGAGCAGATATTGCAGCAAGAATGCGAGGCTGTGCGTGCCGAAGATTACGACAAGCATCTCCGATGGTGGGAGCCAATCATGGAATGGATCGCCTATCGGATGTTTCGTATCACCACCCGCCTGTTCACCTTATTCGGGCAGCGGAAGGCACGGGAGAAACAGTAGATGCATCATGCACCTGCCAATCGCTGCTCCCAGTTCCAGGCATCCTGCAGGGCCTCACCTAACCCGCGTTTCGTGTGCCATCCCAGCACCTCGTTGGCACGGGTAACATCCGCATAGATCTGCTCTACATCACCGGGTCGTCGGTCGCCATACCTGTGTGGCACCTTTGTGCCTGTTACGGCTTCAAACGTTTCCACCACCTCTTTCACACTGTGCCCCCTGCCGGCGCCCAGGTTGAAGATGGCCGGCTCTGACAAGGATTGCTGATTCATCCACTGCAGCGCCTTTACGTGGGCTTCCGCCAAATCCATTACGTGGATGTAGTCACGGATACAGGTGCCGTCGGGCGTGTTATAGTCGCTGCCGAAGATGGTCAGCTCATTGCGGATACCGGCGGCCGTTTGTGTCACATACGGCACCAGGTTTTCGGGTTTTCCTAATGGCAGTTCGCCAATGAGGCCGCTTGGGTGTGCACCTATGGGGTTGAAGTAGCGGAGGATGACAGCAGCAGCACCTTGCTCACTATGTGCGGCATCCTGCAGTAGCTGCTCACACACCTGCTTGGTATACCCGTAGGGTGACTCCGCCGGCTTCATGGGTGTACCTTCTGTCACCGGCAGCTGGTCGGGCTGCCCATATACCGTGCAGGATGAGCTGAACACCAGGCGGGGATTCCCCGCATCCTGCATCAATTCCAGCAACACTACCAGCGAGCCTATGTTGTTGTGGTAGTACTTCAAGGGTAGCCTCACCGACTCACCTACCGCCTTGTAGGCAGCAAAATGGATGATGCCGAAGAGCTCGCCGGCCTGCCGCATCACGGCAGCCATCGCTATTTTGTCTGTACAGTCGGCTTCATACAGCTCGGGGGTGCGACCGATGATTTGTGCAATTCGGGCGATTACCTTGCGATCGGAATTGATGAAGTTGTCGACCAGTACAGGTTCAAAGCCGGCTTCATGCAGGGCCACCACCGTGTGCGACCCGATATAGCCGGCGCCGCCGGTCACCATAACTTTTTGCATAGCAGGAGTTTGGCGTCAAAAATACCAATCCTCTAGCCGTTGCGGGTACGGACAGCCAAAAAAGTAGGTCGGCTGTGAGCTACGGGTTATCAGAATCCCAGCAATACAATACCTATGCTGAACGGATAGACCTCAGGTCCCTCAGTGTCCTTGAACATCTCACTGAGTGCATAATCTACATACAAGTTGAACCAGCCATAGCCAATGCTGCCGGTAAGGCCATAGCGGAAGGTAGACAGGTTGAAGTCATCACGCTCCTTTACCTTCCTTCCTGTAACGGTCTTGTATTTGGTGCGGGCGCCCAACAAGAATCCACCATAGGCTCCGCCACTGAAGCGGAAGGACTCTTTCAGATCCTCCGGCTTCGACTCGAAGTTGAGCATCAGGGGAATCTCCAGGTAGGTAGCTGCCAGTTTGGCCTTCTTAACCGGTTCATCCAGGGGAGTAAAGGTCAATTCAGACTGCCGGGCAACCGGGATAACATCTTGCGAAAACCGGTAGTCATTAAAGGACAGCCCCATGCCATACTCAAGATTCACATGGTGACGAATCAGGTTGAGGCGCTGTCTGAACAGATCAAGGCTTACCTGCACGGACTTACTGTAATTCAGCTCCATCTCAGGATATCCTACGGGTGTGGTGATAGACCCATTGCGGTGATAGCCATTTATTCCCATCTCCAGCAGAAAGTACCGGGTACGCACATCCTTCAGTTCCTCCGGCTCCGAGCATTCATCAGTCGTCATCTCTTCCTGTGTGCTATCGGTGTCTCTTATGTCTACTTCTACCTCTACCTCAATGCCCTCTTCATTGATGATGATGTCGTCTTTCTCACCACGCTCCACACGCACTTCTGTATTGCCGTTCTTGCTTTCGCGGATGATGATGCGCATGCCGGGAATCTCTACCACGGTAGTATCAGCATCATCAGTGCTATCCGGGGATGCAGGAATCGGTGGTACGGGCGGTGTTGGCGGCAGTTGGATTTGCTGCTCCGGTTTTGCCGTATCTGTTGGAGCAGGCTCGTTGTTTTGTGCTTGTAGCACTACTGTTAACAGTAGGAGGCTGCAGGTAAGTATTGTTTTCATGTGTTAGTCGTTTTTCAGTATTGTGTCAATGATTTTCTTGCCGCTGCGTGGCAGCTCCAATATGATGGTGTTGTTGTTTCGTGTCTGGTCCGCTTCGTCGTACGATGAGGCGGTCAGCATTTCCGGCAGGAAGCTGCGAGCTACTTCATTGCTGAGGATGGTCTGCAGGATACCGGGCGCAGAGTCACGGTGTGGCACATCCGCCGGCCAGGCTACAGGCTGCAAAGCTTCATATCTGGCGATGCTTTTCTCAAAGAAGGGTGATGCAGGTCGTATCGCAGTAATGGATTGCTTGGGCAGGGCTGCTGCGGTGTTTTCTTCGTGGACTGCAGCAGGTGTGGCTGCTGCGATAAAATCTATGTTGGCATTCGACGGCAGCACAATGCGAAGGGGAGCCGGTGCCGGTGCTGTGGAAGGCTGCTTTGTGACGGCGGTATCGGTGGAAGGTGCTGCTTGTGCGGGTTGGGTGTCTACTGAGGGTGTCTTCTCCTCTGTGCTGGTAACCTCCGGCATGGATGCCACGGTTGCAGGTGGTTGATTGCCGGCATAGCGTACAGTCCAGACTGTCAACATCAGACCGGCAAGTGCAGCAGCAACCGCCAAACTACGCCAGCCATTCCTCGACAGGAGGCTCAGCACAATGCCACCTCTTCGTTTCTTGAGAGACGACTTATAAGGGTAGACTACCGGTGTTTCTTCGGGCAGATAAAACAAGGTGATCTCGTCCAGATCTATATTCAACTCGGGATGTGCCGCCAGGAAGGCTGTCAATGCATCCCTGTCTGATGCACTCAGGTTCCCTTCCACGGCATCCAGCAGGTATGCCTCGTAGTTGTCCATGTGAATGTGCGCCCTGTTCATACGATCAAGTCTATGCTGGTTAAGTACTGTTGTAATGCTTTTCTGGCCCTGAAGATGTAGACCTTCACCTGCGATTCGGTGAGCTGCAGGATGTCGCCGATTTCATCATAGCTGTATCCTTCATAGTCGCGGAGCAGCACAGCCTGTCGCTGCACGTCGGGTAGTCGTTGCAGCGCCTGATCCAACGCTTCTGAAGCGCCGGTGTAGGCATTTTGTGCTACACGCTCCTGTTCGGGCACCGTTTCCCTGTAGTCCATCCGCTTGGTTTTCCGGATGTTGTCTATCATGTTGTGATAGGCTACGGTATACAGATAAGATCGTGCTTTGCCGACTCCCACTTCATCTTTTTTGGTCCACAATATTTCAAAGGCATTCTGTACAACATCCTGCGCATCAGCTTCCTGCTTTACGTTCTTCAGGATAAACCGGTATATCCCGTCAGCATACTGATCCACACAGTCGTTGTATTCTGCCACTGTCATTATCCGGAAATTCAAAAGTGGGACGAATGAGAAAACAAGAAAGTTACAGGCTTTTGAAAAAATCTTGTGACCATGAGCCAATTCTCATGGAACCGTAGCGATTATCGTACTGCAAGACCAGTGGTAGCGTTGGGAAAGTCGTTTATTGGGGTGCAATCAGCGCTACCGCCACCATGAAAAATGGTTGTTGGGAATTATTATTTGTCCATTCCCACATTCTTACACAATTTTGCTGCCTCACACAAACGAACAGTCACCATGGCAATCGACAAGATCTCCAGTCTCTTAGGCAATCAGGCAGACTACCTGCTCAATCATACCTGCAACACCATTCCTAAAACAAACCTGCACCTGCCGGGGTCGCATTACGTGGACCAGGTGTGGGCAGCCTCCAACCGCAGCAATCAGGTATTGCGCAGTCTGCAAGTGCTGTTCGATAACGGTCGTTTGGCAGGCACAGGCTATTTGTCCATCCTGCCTGTGGATCAGGGAATCGAGCACAGTGCGGGAGCGTCTTTCGCTAAGAATCCCCTGTATTTCGATCCGGAGAACATCGTTAAGCTGGCGATTGAAGGAGGCTGTAATGCGGTAGCATCGACCTATGGCGTGTTGGGCGCTGTGTCGCGTAAGTATGCACACAAGATTCCTTTCATCGTAAAGATTAACCACAACGAACTTCTCACCTACCCCAATGCGTTCGACCAGATCATGTTCGGATCCATCAAGAACGCCTGGGAAATGGGTGCTGTTGCAGTAGGTGCTACCGTATATTTCGGCAGCGATCAAAGTACGCGACAGATTCAGGAAGTATCCGAAGCCTTCGAATATGCTCATGAGCTGGGCATGGCCACCATCCTGTGGTGCTACACCCGTAACAACGCCTTCAAGAAAGACGGTGTAGACTACCATACCTCCGCCGACCTCACCGGCCAGGCCAACCACCTGGGGGTAACGATTCAGGCGGACATCATTAAGCAGAAGCTGCCTACCAACAACGGTGGCTACAAGGCGCTGAACGCCGGCAACAGCAGCTATGGCAAGCTGGATGAGCGCATCTACACGGAGCTGACTTCTGACCACCCTATCGACCTGACCCGCTATCAGGTGGCCAACTGCTACATGGGTCGTGCCGGACTCATCAACAGTGGTGGTGCCTCTACCGGCAATGGTGACATGGCGGAAGCTGTAGCTACTGCCGTTATCAACAAGCGTGCCGGAGGCATGGGACTGATCAGCGGCCGCAAAGCGTTCCAGCGCCCTATGGAAGAGGGTGCAGAGTTGCTGCAGTTGATTCAGGATGTGTACCTGACCAAGGAAGTGACGATCGCATAAGCAGGCGGTTATTCCTTGTGTAGCTCCTCTTAAATACCTACTTTTACTTGTTCCGCCCTATTTGGCACTACAACCACGTTATATGAGTTGGTTTCGAAGATTGCGTGAAGGTATTACCACCGCTACAGCCGAAAAGAAGGAAGCTCCGGACGGCCTGTGGCATAAGTGCAAGGAGTGCAACGCTACGTATCCGTTGAAGGACCTGAAGCAGAACTTGCATGTATGTCTGGAATGCGGACACCACGAACGGATAGATGGCCTGGAGTACTTCCACATCCTATTCGACGACGGCAAGTATGAGGAGTTGTTCCCTAATCTGGAGCCTACCGATCCGTTATCATTCGTAGACATGAAGCCCTACCCGAAGCGCGTAACAGAAGCGCAGCAGAAGACGGGGCTGAAAGAAGCCATGAGTGTAGGTGTTGGCAAACTGGAAGACCAGCCAATGGTGATTGCTGCCATGAACTTCGCCTTCATCGGCGGTTCCATGGGTAGTGTAGTGGGAGAAAAGATCAGCCGATCCATCGATTATTGTCTGGAGCATAAGGTGCCGCTGATGATCATCAGCAAGAGCGGTGGTGCCCGCATGATGGAGGCAGCCTACTCGCTGATGCAGATGGCCAAGACATCGGCCAAGTTGTCACTGATGGCTAAGGCCGGCGTGCCGTACATCAGCTTCATGACCGACCCTACCACCGGTGGTGTTACTGCCAGCTATGCCATGCTAGGCGACATCAACCTGGCGGAGCCCAAAGCACTGATCGGTTTTGCCGGTCCGCGGGTAATCAAGGAAACCATCAAGAAAGACCTGCCACCCGGCTTCCAGCGATCTGAGTTCCTGCTGGAAAAAGGATTCATCGACCTCATCGTGCATCGCCATGAGCTGAAGGCTAAGCTGGGGCAGCTGCTGCGCATGTTCAACAATTGATGGATGTTGTATCATGGTGTGCGGTCCGTTGTCAGACGGATTGAGATCGTAAACGGAAACGATTCCCATTATTTCCATCCAAATTCTTGTCGTATATTTGCAGCCTGAAAAAGTAAAGAAGAAAGAAGTAATGAGTACATTGTCTGCAGAACAAAAGAAGAATCTCTTCGCACAGTACGGTGGTAACGAGACCAATACCGGCTCCATCGAGGGACAGATTGCGATGTTTACACAGCGCATTCAGGACATTTCCAATCACCTGCAAACCAACAAGAAAGACCACGCATCGCGTCGTTCTTTGCTGAAGTTGGTAGGTAAGCGGAAGCGCCTCCTCCAATATTTGTCCAAACATAACCTGGAAGGTTACCGCGCGTTGATCCAACAACTGAATCTCAGAAAGTAATCCCTTTCGTGGGATGTGTAGCATAAACTCCGGTAGCCGTATTCCACAATACGGCTATCTTGGTATATAGATGTATAGTTTTTAGAAGAAAGAAGAACGTATGAATGATGTAATGCAACAACTATTCCCCAACTACAGGAAAGTTGAATTCGACATGGGTGACGGACGCATGATCACCCTGGAAACCGGCAAAATGGCCAATCAGGCTGATGGTGCCGTATTGTTGTCTTTGGGTAACACCCGCATTCTGGCTACAGTAGTATCTGCCAGAGAAATCCGTGAAGGACAGGACTTTTTCCCACTGTCCGTAGACTATCAGGAGAAATATGCCGCTGCCGGTAAGATTCCCGGTGGCTTCTTCAAGCGCGAGGGTAAACTCAGCGACTATGAAGTACTGACCAGCCGTTTGGTGGATCGTGCTTTGCGCCCCTTGTTTGCCGATAACTATCTGAACGATACGCAGGTAATCCTTACCCTGCTGTCTCACGATAAGGAAGTACTGCCCGACGCACTGGTTTGTCTGGCAGCAAGTACAGCCATCACGATTTCCGACATACCGTTCGACGGTCCTGTTTCGGAGGTACGTGTAGCCCGTATCGAGGGTACTTATAAAATCAATCCGGCCGCCAGTGAAATGGAGCTGGCTGACATGGACCTCATCGTAGCTGCTACTGCCGACAGTGTGGTAATGGTAGAAGGCGAGATGAAAGAGGTTAGTGAAGACGAGATGGTAGAAGCCATCCGTCAAGCACATGAAGCCATCAAGTTGCAACTGGCAGCACAGCTACAATTGCGCGAGCTCACCGGCAACAAGCCCAAGCGTGACATCGCAGCGACACCCGAGAACGAGGAAATCCGTCAGATGGTAGAAAACTTTGCCAAGGACAGGATCTATCAGGTAGCCAAAGGCGGACTCGGCAAGCATGAGCGGAAAGATGGCTTCAAGGCCATCAAGCAGGAGCTGATTGCCTCATTGGGTGAAGATCCGGATGAGGAGACGCTCGCTTTCGTAGGCAAGTACTACAAAGCACTGGAGAAGGACGTCATCCGCCGGATGATGCTCGACGACAGGACACGCCTTGACGGTCGCCAGCTGAATGAGATCCGTCCGATAGCCATCGAGACAGACTTCTTGCCTGCAGCCCACGGTTCTGCCCTGTTCACCCGCGGTGAAACACAGTCTATCACCACCGCTACCATGGGCACCAAGCTGGATGAGCAATTGCTGGACAATGCCTCATTCAAGGAATACGAAAACTTTATCCTGCACTACAACTTCCCACCCTACTCCACCGGTGAAACCAAGCCGATGCGTGGCCCCGGTCGCCGCGAAGTAGGTCACGGTAACCTGGCACACCGCTCCCTGAAGCAGGTAATGCCATCCCGTGAAGACAACCCCTACACTGTGCGTGTGGTGAGCGACATCCTGGAATCCAATGGATCTTCTTCCATGGCTACTGTTTGTGCCGGTTCGCTGGCACTGATGGATGCCGGTGTGCGCATCAAAGCGCCTGTGAGTGGCATCGCCATGGGTCTGATCTCTGACGATCAGGGAAAAGTAGCCGTGTTGAGTGACATCCTCGGCGACGAAGATCACCTGGGTGATATGGACTTCAAAGTAACCGGTACTGAAAACGGTATTTGTGCTTGTCAGATGGATATCAAGATCAAAGGTCTTAGCTACGACATCCTGAAGCAGGCACTGGCACAGGCCAAAGAAGGCCGACTGCACATCCTCGGTAAGATGAACGCTGTGATTAGCGAGCCACGTGCTGAGTTCAAGCCACACGTACCTCGTATGGAGAAGATCTTCATCCCACGCGACTTCATCGGTGCTGTGATCGGCCCCGGTGGCTCCATCATTCAGGAGATGCAGCGCGAAACCAACACGACCATCGTTATCGAGGAAGTGGGTAATCAGGGAGAGATCCTCATCAGCGGCGAAAACAAGGAAGCCATCGACAAGGCAGTTGCCCGTATTCGCTCCATCGCTGTGGTGCCTGAAGCAGGCACAGTATATGAAGGTAAGATCAAGTCCATCATGCCATATGGTGCTTTCGTAGAGTTCCTTCCCAACAAGGAAGGTCTGCTGCACATCTCTGAGATGAGCTGGGGACGTCTGGAAAACGTGGAAGACATGTTCAAGGTGGGCGACCCGATCAGTGTGAAGCTGATGGAAGTAGACAAGCGCTCGGGCAAGTTCAAGCTTAGTCACAAGGCGTTGCTGGAGAAGCCGGAAGGCTATGTAGAGCCTGCACCTCGTGAGGACCGTCCACGCCGCGAAGGCGGATACCGTGATGGTGGCCGTCGTGATGGTGGCAGGGATCGTGACCGCGGTCCACGCCGCGATAACCGCGACAGATAAGGGATAGCCGGCATGTAGGGTGTACTTTGTACATTTTATGTGATTTTTTTTGATGCGAACCGTAACCTTCAGTTGTCACATGGCGTAAGAAAAGGTATCACAATTACCACACGTCATGAAACAACTGAAGATCTCGCAGCAAATCACCAACCGTGATTCCCTCTCACTGGAGAAGTACTTGATGGACATTGCCCGGGAGAGCATGGTTACTGCCGATGAGGAAGTAGCACTCGCTATCCGCATACAGCAAGGTGACAACAGCGCCCTGGAAACATTGACAAGGGCGAACCTTCGGTTTGTAGTGTCTGTTGCCAAGCAGTATCAGCACCAAGGCCTGCCACTCAGCGACCTGATCAATGAGGGCAACATCGGACTCATCAAGGCTGCGCAACGGTTTGACCACAGCAAGGGCTTCAAGTTCATATCATATGCCGTATGGTGGATCCGTCAATCCATCATGCAAGCCATCATCGATCAGTCGCGGCTAATCCGCCTGCCGATGAACAAGGCCGCAGCGGCACAGAAGCTCTACAAGGCATCCGTTACCTTTGAACAGCATCACGAGCGCACCCCTGCAGCCCATGAACTGGAAGAGATGACCGAGATCAAGGCAGAGACCATCATGAACCTTCTGATGAATCAGTCACGGCCTATGTCTACCGATGCACCTATGCGGGATGGCGAGGACATGGTACTTACCGACATACTCACAGACGCTGATGGCCCAGCTCCGGAAGACGGCATGATGCAAGCCAGCCTGGTAAATGATCTGCATGATGTATTGGATCGGCTTACACCTCGTGAAGCGGAAGTGATAAAGGCCTACTTTGGTCTCGACGGCGAGAATAAGATGACGCTTACCGAGATTGGCGAAAAGTACGGCCTTACTCGGGAACGGGTACGCCAGATCAAGGAGCGCGCCCTGCGCCGTCTGCGGAAGTCCGCCATGTCGAAGAAACTGGAGGCCTACCTGGACTAAACAAAACGAACATATTAGGGTAATCGTGTAAACGCCCGGGGGATTTCCTCCGGGCGTTTGCTTGTGTAAGTGTGCGTATTTCACATGAAGACCACATGGGTTTTGGGTAACTTAGCGGCTCAAATCCGACTACATGAGCACCGCCGCACAAGAGCCCGTTGTAACCGTTGAGATCGCACAGGAACTGGGACTGCTGCCAGAAGAGTTCGAGAAGATCAAGGGCTATCTGGGACGCACTCCCAACTATACAGAACTGAGCATGTACTCCGTGATGTGGAGTGAGCACTGTAGCTACAAGAATTCCATTGTGTGGCTGAAGACATTGCCCCGCAAAGGCGCTCACCTGCTGGCAGAAGCCGGAGAGGAAAATGCCGGACTGGTGGACATTGGTGATGGACTGGCTTGTGCCTTCAAGATAGAGTCGCACAACCACCCTTCGGCTATAGAGCCCTATCAGGGTGCGGCCACCGGTGTGGGTGGCATCCACCGCGACATATTCACCATGGGTGCCAGACCTGTTGCCGCCATGAACTCGCTGCGATTCGGGGAACTGAGCAGCAAAAAGACGCAACACCTGCTGAAGGGTGTAGTAAAGGGCATCGGCGACTACGGCAACTCCTTTGGCGTGCCTACCGTAGGTGGTGAGGTATATTTCGAGCATTGCTATGAACACAATCCGCTGGTGAATGCCATGTCCGTGGGGATCGTGGAGAAGGGAAAAGTGGTGTCGGCGATATCCAAAGGTGTCGGCAATCCGGTGTACATCGTAGGATCTAGCACCGGAAAAGATGGCATCCATGGTGCCACATTCGCCAGCGAGGATATCACAGAGGAGTCATCTGAAAAGTTGCCATCCGTACAGGTAGGAGATCCCTTTCAGGAGAAGATATTGCTGGAAGCCACGCTGGAAGCCATTACCACCGGCGCTATCGTGGGCATGCAGGACATGGGGGCTGCCGGCATCACCTGTTCCACCTCGGAAATGTCGGCCAAAGGAGAACACGGCATGAACATATGGCTGGACAAGGTGCCGCTGCGTCAGCAGAACATGGTGCCGTTCGAGATCTTGTTGTCCGAAAGCCAGGAGCGGATGCTCATCGTAGTACACAAGGGGCAGGAAGCCGCCATTGAGGCTGTCTTCGATAAGTGGGACATACAATACGCCGTTATCGGGGAGGTAACTGCCGGCGATACACTCAACTACTACTGGCATGGGGAGAAAGTGGCCGAGGTGTCGGCACATTCACTGGTGCTGGGAGGTGGCGCCCCGGTTTACCACCGCGAGTGGGAAGAACCCGCCTATTATCAAGCCAACAAAGCCTTTCGGACTGACAGTGTAGCCATTCCAGACGATTTGAAGGCGATAGCTGAAAAGATCACGCAGTCACCCAACATCGCCTCCAAGCACTGGATATACGAGCAATACGACAGCATGGTGCAGATCAACACCCGCACCACCAATGCTCCCAGTGATGCATCCGTGGTGCGCATCAAGGGACATGATAAGAGTCTGGCCATGACCGTTGACTGCAACGGGCGCTATGTGTATGCTGATCCACAGGTAGGCGGCATGATCGCAGTAAGCGAATGTGCCCGCAACCTGACTTGTACCGGTGCTGTGCCGGTGGCTATCACCAACTGTTTGAACTTCGGAAATCCGTACCTCCCGCAGGTCTACTGGCAGTTTGTACATGCCATCAAGGGCATGGGCGAGGCATGTACCGCCTTCGGCACACCGGTAACCGGCGGTAATGTGAGCTTCTACAACCAGAATCCCGAGGGGGGTGCGGTGTACCCTACCCCTACCATCGGCATGCTGGGCGTGATGGAGAAGCCGACACACCACATGACATTGTCGTTCAAGCAGGCAGGCCACCATCTGGTCCTCATAGGTCCGGTTACTGACGACATTGCCTCTTCACATTATCTAGCCAAGGTACTCGGTAACACGGCTGCACCGGCTCCCTACTTTGACCTTGCCATGGAGGTAAAGGTACAGGAGGCAGTGCGCACGGCCATCCATGGCGGACTGGTACAGAGCGCGCATGACGTGTCGGATGGTGGCCTGTGGGTGACATTACTGGAGAGCGCGATGGCCGGCAGAAAAGGATTCAATCTGGTGATGGACGAGCGGATCAGGCAAGATGCCTATCTGTTTGGCGAAGGGCAAAGCCGCGTACTTGTTACGGTGGAGGACACGCAACTAGGTCGATTGATGGCATTGGTGGAGCAAGCAGGTGTACCCGCAGCTGTCATTGGAACCGTTGAAGAAAACAACATCACCGTAGACGAGCAACCATGGGGATCCGTGGACAGCTGGAAGGCGTTGTATGATAACGCCATCAGCCGGGTGATGACAGGCAAGTAACCCTACACTCTACAACAGAATCGCTAACAGGATATTATCCTTCGCTAATTGCCGCATCTGTGATGGCATCCAATGTATGCATCACCTACGGCCAGGTGATTGCATGTACTATTATGTGCCTGTTATACCACTCCTCAAAAACAAAAATCCCCGGGTTTGCCGAGGATGGGTTTGGGTTGTATTGGTCCAATAGGGAACTATCAGGGTTGATCTGCGCTGCAGGACTTGATGCCCAAAAAAGAGTATAAGGGGCAAAAATTGATCATGCTGGTTACTAACAGCACGATTGACCCCCCTGCTACTATGTATCCTGGAAGACCTTCCACGGTTTTTGTGAGATATAAGCCTAATAACACAATGGATATGGCAATTCTAATCAATCGATCGCCGGGACTCATGTTTCTATTCATAGTGGGGATAATTCTCAATGTGGCAGTTTCAAACAAATTGCTAACACCCGGTAAACTCCTCATTGCGGAAAAGGTTTGGACAATCTGTCTGATTAATTCAAAATTATTTTCCACGCACTTTTCAGAAAGTGACTTAAATCACTTTGTGGAAAAAAAGTACTTGAATGA
>CAYYHM010000011.1:28995-37998 GCA_964471795.1 uncultured Chitinophagales bacterium
GTGTAGAAATCGAACAGCTGCAAGAAGGCGGGCTGTAAGATGCTATCGGCATCAAAGGGTGGCGTTGTGGCCACCAGTTGGGTTTGATCCTGAATGGTCTGCAACAAGGTTGTATGGGCATTGCTGATAACCGGCACATCAAAGGAGCCCAATTGCTCACTGAAAGTACCCATAGCTTGTAGGATTACCTGCTGCCGTGCAATGAAATAATTGTTGTATTCCACCGGATTGGCAATCACTATCCCATCGGGTGTTGTTACACTATCCGGCCGCCGAAGGCCACAAGCCAACATCGTAAGCAATAGGAAAGCTATCAGGGTTATGCGCATTTTCAGATATCTATGTTCGGGTGGCAAAGGTACGGCAATTGATACCTTTGCACTGTAAATAACTGTTTATGCAAGGTAAAATTGTGGTGACAGGAGCTGCAGGGTTCATCGGGAGTGTGTTGGCTGCTGCATTGAACGACAAGGGGTACACCGACCTGATCCTGTCCGATGACTTCTCGAGGGATGACAAATCGCTGAACTATATCAACCGGCAGTTTACAGCCCTGGTAGACCGTGCTGAGCTGCCTCAGTGGCTGATTGATCATGCAAACGAAGTAACCATGGTGTTCCACCTCGGCGCCCGTACCGATACGGCAGAATGGGATGAGGCCATCTTTGAACGGCTGAATGTGGCCTACACCAAATACCTGTGGCAGATCTGTTCCAACCACCAGATTCCCCTATTATATGCTTCCTCGGCAGCCACGTACGGACTGGGAGAACATGGTTACAGCGATTCCCACGACATTGTGCCACAGCTCCAGCCACTCAATCCCTATGGCTGGTCGAAACAGTGGGTAGATGAGTGGGTGTTACAGCAAACCGTATCGCCGCCGGCGTGGTATGGCATCAAGTTCTTCAATGTGTATGGACCGAACGAGTACCACAAGGGGCGGATGGCCTCCGTGGTGTTCCATGCATTCCGCCAGATTCAGGAAACAGGACGCGTAAAGCTGTTCCGCTCCCACCACCCCGACTTCAAAGATGGCGAGCAACTTCGTGACTTCATCTATGTGCTGGATGCCGTGGATGTGCTTTGTTGGCTGATGGAAAATAAGCCGGCCAGCGGGCTCTACAATCTGGGCACCGGACAAGCAGAGACATTTCTGGAGCTTGTGGAAAGCACCTTTGAGGCGCTAAACCTAGCCCCACAAATCGATTTCATCGACACACCGGAAGATATACGTGATAAATACCAGTACTACACTTGTGCCGATATGGACAAACTGCGCCGTGCCGGCTATACAGGTAAGCTAAGACCACTACGATCCGGTGTGGCTGATTATGTACAGCGGTTTCTGGTGCCTGGCACTTATCGATGAAATCCTTTGTCGTATTTCCCGTTATTTTGAAGCAGAAGCATAGCGGTTGACTTTCAGGACATTCATACTACTTCTCCCGGTTATTTTTGGCTGGGTATTGCCGGATAAGAGCTGGGCACAACACTCCAACTGGACGAATGGACGGGTCATCCACATTGCTACCCAAACTGATACGATTTACCTGGATACACTTAGCCTGATAGCCGGCAGCTGGACAGTAATGGACTGCCACGGCCTACCGGTAGATTCCAGCCAGTATGCCATCGATCCATGGAAGGCCAGACTGGTATGGCTACAACAGCCGGATTGCGATAGTGTAGTCATCTCCTTCCGTACGCTCGGGTTCTATTTCGGTCAAACCCGCAGGGCAAAATCCGACACCCTCATTAACCGCACTCCTACCATCCTGTTCAATCCCTTTCAGGTACGGGGAGAGGAGGAAGATGCCTGGCTCGACTTCGGCGGGTTGGACTACAACGGATCCTTTGCCCGAGGGTTGTCATTCGGCAACAGGCAGGATGTGGTGCTCAACTCCAGTTTCAACCTGCAACTCAGTGGCAATCTGGGAGAGGAGGTGGAAATCCTGGCTGCCATGACTGACAACAACATCCCCATTCAGCCGGAGGGCAACACGCAGCAGTTGCAAGATTTTGATCAGGTGTTCATTCAGCTGAAACGACGCACCACCACACTCACGGTCGGCGACTTTGAATGGCGCACTCCGCAGGGATATTTCCTGCGCTACAACAAGAAGCTGCAAGGTGCCGGGTTTCAGACCTCGGCACAGATCGACTCCAATACATCTATGCAGGCAAAAGGCAGCATTGCGCTGGCCCGTGGACAGTTTGGCCGCAACGTGTTCTTCGGTCAGGAAGGCAATCAGGGACCTTATCGCCTGCAGGGCAACAACAATGAGTCGTTCATCATCGTGCTGGCCGGCTCGGAGCGGGTATATATCGATGGGGTAAAGATGGAACGGGGAGCCGAGTATGACTACATCATGGATTACAACACCGGCGAGGTCACCTTTACCCCCAACAGGCTGATTACCAAGGATATCCGCATCATCATTGAATTCGAGTACAGCACACAGGATTACTTTCGGTCGCTGGTGAACGCACAAAACACCTGGCAAACGGGGCGGTGGAATTTCAGTGTGAACCTATACAGCGAGCAGGATGCCAAGAATCAGCCGGTGCTGCAGGAGCTGGACTCCACCAGGAGAGCCATACTGGCCAGTGTGGGCGACAGCATACAGCTAGCCGTTGTTCCCGGATTCGACTCTGTGGGTTTTGTAAGTGATCAGGTGCGGTATGCCCGTATCGACACCGTGGTTAACGGGCAGCCATACACCATTCTGCGGTATTCTACCCAACCCGACAGCGCCGTATATGAAGGTCGGTTTTCCTTTGTGGGCGACGGCAACGGCAGCTACCGTATTTCGTCGACATCCACCGTAAATGGGCGCATCTATGAATGGGTGGCACCGGAAAATGGGCAGCTACAGGGCAGCTATGAGCCCTTGCTGCCGGTAGTAGCTCCCCAACAACGTCAGCTGGTGAGTGCCGGCGCTGGCTATCAGATAGGTGCTAACACCAGGATTGGTGCAGAGGTGGCGCTTTCCAACCGCGATGTGAACACACTTTCCGAGTTCGATAACAGTGACAATACCGGTGTGGCCACCTTCGTGAGTCTGGATCATACCCTGGTCATCCGCCGCGATTCCGGCCGCAGCATTCAATTGGCCATCGATGGTGACTATGAATGGGCCGGTCAACGTTTCCGGCAGGTAGAGACCTATCGCCCTATGGAGTTCACCCGCGACTGGAACACAAACCGGCTGGCCATCCGGGGGGCACAACATCTGGCAGGCGTTCAGCTGCATCTGATGGGCCAACAGTTTGGGCAAAGCACCTATGGGCTATCTACCTATCAGATCATGGGACAATACAGCGGTGTCAGGCATAGCTGGCTGGCCAACCTGCGGAAGGGCCATTGGCGGTTTACCAGCCAAAGTAGCTTGTTGACCTCGTCGGGCAGCGGACAATCCACCCGCTATCTGCGGCCCACTTTGGAGTTATCCAGACAATTTGGGAACTGGAGAGGCGCCGTCGGCTATATGCAGGAAGATAACCGTGTGTTTGCCACCGGAAGTGACTCGTTGTGGAATACCAGCTTCGGGTTTCGAGAGTGGCGGTACAGCGTGTCGAAGGCGGATACTTCCCGCATTCCGGTGCAATTTCGGTATGTGTCGCGGATAGACCGCCTGCCGGTACTTGGCGCTTTGCCCATCAACAACCGTGGTCAGACGGCCTCTGTTACCGGCGGCTGGCAGCCGGGTGCACAGCAGCAACTGGTGTGGACGGCCACCTACAGAAACCTGCGTTATCTGGATACCACGGGCGTCAGCGAGCAGACAGCCTTGGGGCGGATTCAGTACAACGCCACCTACATCAAGGGACTTGTCCGCTGGAATACGCTGTATGAAGTGGGCACCGGGCAGGAGCCGAAGAGGGAGTTCACTTTCGTGACAGTGCCTGAAGGGCAGGGTACACATATCTGGATCGACGATGGTGACGGCATTCCCGAGTTGGAGGAATTCGAGATCGCCAGCGAAACAGATGCTGTGTTTGCCAACTACATCCGCGTGTTTACGCCCACCCGGGAGTTCGTAAAAACCAATCAGGTACAGCTGAATCAGGTGATCGATATCCGACCGGCTGCCCTGTTTTCCGGAGGCCAGGACAAGCCATTTCTCAGCAAGTGGAGCAACATCACCACACTGAATCTGAACCGCAAGGTGGTGGCAGACGGCAATACATTGCAGGTGAATCCATTCGTGCTGGACGTGGCCGATACGGCACTGATTGCCATCAACAGCCTGATCCGCAACTCACTCTTCTACAACCGATTCGGTAGTGACCTGAGCGCTGAGCTCACCTTCCAGGACAACCGCAGCAAGCAGTTGCTCACCAACGGCCCCGAGAGCCGGCAGCTGCAATACACCGAATTACAACTGCGGTGGGTATTCAACAGCAACCTAAGCATGCGCATTCGGGGACGGCAAGGGTTTCAACGGAACGCATCAGATGCGTTGATCACCCGTAACTTCAGTTTCTCGATCACCGAAGCTGAGCCTGAGCTGAACTGGCAATATGAGGCCAAATTCAGGATAGCCGGCCGCTATTTGTATGCCCAAAAGACCAATGCTGCAGAGCTTGGAGGCGAGGAGGCGATCATTCACCAACTAACCCTTGACAGCCGCTATACGGTAGTAGTAAAAAGCAACATCAACCTACGCCTGTCCTATGCCGATGTAAATTACTCCGGCAACGACAGTAACTCCCTGGCCTACGCCATGCTGGCCGGATTGCGGAATGGTAATAACCTCATCTGGACGCTGGCATGGGAAAGGCGATTGGGCAGCAACATGCAACTAAGCATCACCTATGACGGCCGCAAGGCCGGTGACAACCCGATGGTGCACATTGGCCAGGCACAGTTACGGGCTATATTCTAGGCTACTAGCCGGCCACTCACCGATATGTGATACTTGATTATTGTCCGCCAAGATGGAGATCTGCATCCCGCAGGATTTCGTGGCCGCCAATCTCCTTCTTGGCAGCCAGGTATTTTTCATTGTGTGGATTGGGTGTGACTTCGATGGGTACGTTTTCTACGATCTCCAGTCCATACCCTTTGAGTGCGATGCGTTTCCTGGGGTTATTGGTCATGAAACGGATCTTGCACACGCCCAGATCACGGAGTATCTGAGCACCGATGCCATAATCACGCTGATCTCGCTTGAAGCCCAACTTTTCGTTGGCTTCATAGGTGTTGTATCCTTCTTCCTGAAGCTTGTAGGCTTTGAGTTTGTTGAGCAAGCCTATGCCCCTACCCTCCTGATTCATGTAGAGTACCACCCCTTTGCCTTCGCGTTCCAGCATCTCCATGGCGCTGTGCAGCTGATCGCCACAATCGCAGCGCAGACTGCCCAATACATCGCCGGTAAGGCAACTGCTGTGTACACGAACGAGTACCGGCTCCTCTTTTGTCCAGGCTCCTTTATGTAGCGCCAAATGCAGCATACCGGTAGTGGTTTGGGTGTAGGCGGTAAGTTTGAAGACCCCATATTTGGTGGGCATCTCCACCTCTACTTCCTTTTTGATCAGGGTTTCATGTTGCAGCCGATAGGCTACCAGATCCTTGATGGTGATGAGCTTTAGTCCATGGGCATCAGCCAGCTGACGCAACTCAGGCACCTTGGCCATGCTACCATCCTCACTCATGATCTCCACCAACACACCTGCCGGCTGTAATCCAGCAATCCGCGCCAGATCGATGGTCGCCTCCGTATGTCCGGTACGACGCAGCACACCACCTTCACGGGCACGCAGGGGAAAGATGTGCCCCGGACGAGCCAGATCTTCCGGAAGTGTGGCAGCATTCACCAATGCTTGTATGGTTTTTGCCCTGTCGGATGCCGAAATACCTGTTGTGGTGCCATGCCCTATGAGATCTACCGACACCGTAAATGCCGTCTCGTGCAACGAGGTGTTGGACTGCACCATGGGCGACAGTTCCAGTTCGTCGCATCGGGAATCGATGAGCGCTGCACATATAAGTCCGCGGCCATACTTGCTCATGAAGTTGATCATCTCGGGTGTGCACAGTTCTGCTGCACCGATGAAATCACCCTCGTTCTCACGATCCTCATCATCCACTACTATGACCAACTTACCGGCTTTGATATCAGCTACTGCCGACTCAATACTGTCGAACCGGATATCAGGATAGGAGATTTCGTGACTCATGCTGTAAGGATTATTCTGCTCTGCAAAAGTAAGGTAAATCCCAGCCAGCGTGCAGGTAGATGGAAAATGAGGAAAAAGAAGGAGAATGATTGAAAAACCGAGACAAAAGTCTTATTTTAGTGACAAATGTCCAAATATGAGTGAGAGTACCCCTATTTATGGCACACCAGGCCAATATCATCAGTTGGAGGAGCAGCTGCAATCCATCGTACAGGAATTGTCGCCCGTGTACCACAGCAAGGTGCCGCTCATGGGCCTTTTCGATGATAAGCTCCTCCTGATACAAGCACTGGACAGGGGCATTCCCTTCAGTATGTTTGAAGCCATCGAGGCCATTGTTCCGTTCACCGAAGAAGAATGGGCTACCTACCTCGATATTTCCCTTAAAACACTGCAGCGGCACCGCAAGAAGGAGCTGTTCCGATTTAAGCGTAGTCATTCCGAGAAAATCCTTGAAATCACCGAGGTGCTGTTGGCCGCCCATCAATTGTTTGAAGATGGGCAGGCTGTTACCCGCTGGCTTACCACACCATCCCTGGCGCTGGGCCACCGCACGCCGCTTTCACTGGCAGGCAGTTCTTTTGGCAAGGAGCTCATCATGGCAGAGTTGGCACGCATTACGCATGGTGTATGGGCCTGATACGCTGCTATCGAATTGTAAAGCAGGCATACGCTTTGCCCTTATCGGGGCGAGGTGCGGCTCTCTATGGTGGTAGGTGGAACAGTCCGGGTGTAGAGGTCATCTATACCGCAGAACACCGCTCCTTAGCCCTGTTGGAAATGTTGGTGCACGTATCATGGCAGTCTATCCCTAAGAATCTGGTACTACTGTCGCTGCGCTTCCCGGATGATGTGCCTATGTTGATGATAGAGCAGGAAACATTGCCGGCAGAATGGCAGCAACACACATATGGTGCCTCCACGCGACAATGGGGCGACAGGTTGGTGCGTGAAAACAAACACCTGATCATGCGTGTACCCAGTGCCATTCTACCACAAGAATTCGGCTATGTGATCAATCCGGCACATCCTGCATTTTCCAGGATCGAAATAGTAGCCTCGGAGCCGTTTCTGCCTGACGCCCGCTTGGCACGATAACGGACTATCCGAACAGGATTGCAGCCCACTCCATCAGCAGAGCCACACCCACATGGATCAACACGCCACCCCAGATATTGCGTCCATACAAGGCGATGACCCCCAGGATGTATCCACCAAAAATGGAACTGATTGCTTCCCCCAGCGGCTTACCGAAATGCAGGATACAATACACTGCTACCATGGGCAATACAGATTCCTTCCCCAATAGTCGACTCATGCCGACTACCAAGGCGCCGCGGAACAACAGTTCCACAGTGAGGAAGTCGAGTCCATATGCCAACTGATAGGCTACGGTAAACCACCACTTCGACCAGCCGGTCTGATCTGTGATTGACTCAGCTGCTTGCCAGGTGGGATAGGAAGCCTGAAAATCGGGCTGTGTAGCCGCCAACAGAATCAACGGCACCATGCCCGTCAACAACAGCAGGTATGGTGCTGCAACAAAGCCCTTTCTTTGTAATCCATAGAGCCCTTCCTGCCTGCGGCGATCCGCCACCCACCAGATCAATACCAGTGGCACAAAGAAGATGAGGAATGAACCCACATTGAGCGATAAATACAACACCCATCGCTGCAAGGGGCCTTCCAGCCAACTCACCTCATATACCCATCGATACTGAAAGGTAGAACCCGCATTGATCGCCAATACAAGTAGAAATATGGCTGCCTTTCCCCACACCTGCGGCTGCATCCAGGTGCGGGATCCCAACAGCATTCCCTGACCCGCTACGGTGAGGAAATACACGAGTGCATAAAAGAGAAAAAACTGCAGATATCCTTGACCACTGCCCACATAGGCATTCAGGTAGCGGTTCTCGAAATCGATGGTATAGTTGATATAGATGAGTATCCCCAGCAGTAAGGCTACGAATATGTGTGTTGCAGGGTGAAAACCACCCTCGTGCTTCCATTGCAAGGCATAGCCCCACAGCTTACGCATATGCTACGATTGCAACTGTTGCCAGGCCCACGATTGATGCAGTGGTATCATCCACTCCGACTCCCACTGTTGGCGTGTTTGTACCAGGTTGTTGAACACCAGGGTGTCTGCTGTGATGGTGCCTTCATCCATGGCTTTGGCAAGGTCGTCCCTATGGATGGCTGTGATGCCCTCAGCCGTTTGGCAAGCCAGGAACAACCGGTCGAACAGGCTGATGCCCAGCTGATCCTCCACGGCCTGCAGGAACCGTACACTCTTGTCGATGGAACAGCCCGATGCTGTTGCCTGCGTTTCATCAACCATGAGTACGACAAACCGTGCGTGGTGTACTTTTCCATAGGCCTTCAGGGCCTTGTCGTGTGCGGTCCACCCGGCAGTAAACTGTTCCAGTGCCTGATCCACGGCGGTAACCTCTTGCGGGAGCAGTGCACGGCTTGCCTGATAGACCCACACCCTGGACTGTGGATGCAATTGATCGATTGCTATCATAGCAGGTCGTTTGCACGGGCTATCAACTCCGCAAGGTCATACACCTTCACTTGTTCCTCCTGCTGACGGTTCTTGACACCGTCGGTCATCATGGTCATACAAAACGGACATGCAGCAGCTACCACGTCAGGCTTTACCGCCAGCGCCTCATCAATCCGTTCCATGTTGATGCGCTTGTTGCCCGGCTCATCCTCCTTCCACATCTGTGCACCACCGGCACCACAGCAGAGACCACGGGTCTTGCATCGCTTCATCTCCACCAGTTCTGCATCCAGCACCTCCAACAC
>CAYYHM010000011.1:38098-52669 GCA_964471795.1 uncultured Chitinophagales bacterium
CGGGCGGGGTCACCGGTGCAGCTTTCTTCGGTTCCCAACACGGCAAAGCGCATCCCTACATGCTGCAGGATGCGCACAAAAGCTTTGGTTACCTGCTGTGCCCGCTGATCGAAACTGCCGGCACATCCTACCCAAAACAAGATCTCCGGTTCTTCTCCGCGAGCCAGCATATCGGCCATCGTAGGCACTTGAAGTGTATTGCTCATGTATCTGTGGTGTTAGTCGTTAGCCCAATTCAACCTGTCGGCCGGTGAAAATTGCCAGGGTGCTGCATTGTTTTCCATGTTGCTGAACATGAGGCTCCACTCATCCGGCACTTTGGATTCTTCCATCACCGCATATCTCCTCAGCTGAATAATGATATCCAACGGGTTGATGTTCACAGGGCACTCTTCTACACATGCCTGACAGGTTGTACAGGCGTTCAGCTCTTCTTGTGAGACATAGTCATGTAGCAGCGACTTGCCATCGTCATGTCCTGCCCCTTGCTTATCCAGGTTATATCCTACCTCCTCCAGTCTGTCGCGGGTGTCCATCATGATCTTGCGGGGGGACAACAATTTACCGGTGATATTGGCCGGGCACACGCTGGTACAGCGGCCGCATTCGGTGCAAGAGTAGGCATCCATCAGGTTCTTCCAGCTGAGATCCGTTACATCCTTGGCGCCGAACTTGTCCGGCGCATTCGGGTCTGCCTCTGGAGCGGTGGCAGAGGGATCGAGCATCAGCTTCACCTCCTGTGTAATACGGTCCATGTTGTCGATGGTGCCTTTATCACGGAAACGTACATACCAGTTGTTGGGGAAGGCCAGAAAGATGTGCAGGTGCTTGCTGTAGGTGATGTAGTAGCTGAAGGCGAAGATGCCGAGGATGTGGCCCCACCAGCCAAAGCGCTCGATGGCCATCAGTGTGCCTTCCGACAGTCCGGACAGCAGGGGCTGCAGCATACCCGAAATCAGGAAAGAACCGGTAGCAACATAATGGTCGGCACCGAGTGTCTGCAGTTGCAGGTCAGCAGTATTCATCGACAAGAAGAATACCATCAGCACGATTTCTATGGTGAGTATCAAAGTAGCGTCGGTTTGAGGCCACTGTGTCATTTCCTTACCAAAGAAGCGCTTGAGGCGCATGACCCAGCGTCTGGTCAGGAACAGCACACAAGCAATAATCACCAGTACTGCCAATACTTCGAAGGCGGAAATGAAGACCGGATACCCCTTGCCCAACAGGCCTGCAAACAAGCGATGCTGACCGGTGACACCATCAAGGACGATTTCCAGCACCTCCAGATTGATGATGATGAAACCGATGTAGATCAGAAAGTGGAGTAATGCCGGCACGATACGCTTGAACATCTTCTTCTGCCCCAGCGCAAACAATGCCATGTGCTTCCAGCGACGGCCCGGATCATCGGTCAGCTGCTCCTTGCGACCCAACATGATGTTGCGCCGGATAAACCGTATCCGCCTGAAGAGTAGAAAGCCTGCGATGGCTGCAGACAGGATGAATGCGATCTGTTGAATAAGCATGAACCAGATGGATTAGATGATGGTTAAATTTACCAACAAAATCACCGATGAAAAAAGACGCATTCCGGATTCCTGTGGAAAAACAGCCCTCTCCTGTATCTTCTGCCGGCTTCATCCGTACCAGCAATGGAAACTAAGGGTTCTCGTCTTTTTGTAATTTTCCGATCTACAATACCATGACCATGATAAACAGACTACTGACAGCTGCATTCTTCCTGTGGATAAGCCTGCCGATTATGGCACAAACCACCTGGAGCAACAACCTGATCAGGCTATTGGATACAGCACAACCGGCTACTATTGTGGACCTGCTGGTGTTGGGAAAAACAGATATCCTCGAAGCACGCATGGCCGAGTTCAACGGGCACTTCAAATATGCTGCCGGTGATGTGGCCTCCATACGGATTCCTGCCGGTGAGATTTCCCACCTGATGGCTCAGCCCTATGTTTTGTATGCCGATCCGCTGCCCGGGTTGATCATGCTGATGGATAGTGTGATGATTGACCACAACCGGGCCGACACGGTACATCAGGCGTTGGGCAATTTACCACAGGCCTACACCGGCAAGAACGTAGTGGTTGGCATACTGGATACCGGCCTCGATTTCATGCATCCGGATTTCCAAAAGCCGGACAGCACCACCCGCGTAAGGTATATCTGGGATCAGAATGTGAGCAGTGGCGGCAATGCTCCCTTGCCCTACACCTATGGCCAGCAGTGGGACAGCACACACATCAATGCCGGCACCTGTCCGCACAAAGACAACAACAGCCACGGCACCAAGGTGGCAGGCAATGCCACAGGTAATGGCCGTGCGGCCTCCCCACAAATGGGCATGGCGCCGGATGCGGACATCATCATCGTGAGTGTTGACCTGGGCAGTCAGTTCCTTACCAAGGTCGTGGATGGTGTGGACTACATCTTCCGGAAGGCGGCAGAGCTGGGCAAGCCGGCTGTGGTTAACGCCAGTCTGGGTAGCTACTTCGGCAGTCATGACGGGCTTGACCTGGGCGCCAGAGCTATCGACAACCTCATTAATGCCCGGCCGGGCCGCGCAATGGTGTGTGCTTCGGGAAATGCCGGCGGATCGGCCTTCCACCTCGGATATGAACTCAGTGCCGACACCAACTTCACCTGGTTTACCTACTTCAACTCCATACAATATGCCTATTTCCAGATGTATGCCGACACGGGGAAGTGGGAAGAGGCCTTTTTCCGGGTAGGCGTCACCAGACCAGCCGACTATGCTGATGTAGGTGCGATGCCCTTCGTGAATGTAGTGCAGGACTTCAATCTGGCGGGCGGCAACGACGTGAAGAGCTTCAACATCACCAATGCGCAGAATCAGCGGCTTGCCAAGGTAGACCTGTACGTTGAACGCAGCTTTGGCCGTTATACCATCGATGTGGTTGTAACGCCCGATAGTAACACGTACTGGTTTACCTTTGAAACCACCGGCGCCGGCAGATTCGACACGTGGAGCGCACAGTCGCTCACCGGCACGAGCAACTTCCGGAATGCCAATCTACCGGACACCACACAATATCCACGCATAGTCAACTACAAACTCCCTGATGCGCAAATGACTATGGTTACCTCGTGGGCCTGTTCGCCACATGTGGTCACGGTGGGCAACTACCACAACCGCAACAGCTGGACTAATGTGAATGGTGGCACCTCTACCCGAAATACCGTTCCGGGCGCCTTTCGCTCCATCTCTTCTGTTGGCCCTACCCGCATCGGCCTGCAAAAGCCCAACCTTACCGCACCCGGCGACGAAGTGTTGACAGCCGCTCCACTACCCTACCTGGCTGCCCGGATTGGCAGTCAGCCGGGAAACATTGCGCCGGGGGGTATGCACTTCATCTTTGGGGGCACTTCGTCTGCCTCTCCACAGGTAGCCGGTGCACTGGCCTGCTACCTCGAGCGCTACCCGATGGATTCGCACCTGGACATGATTACCGCACTGCAGGCTACTGCCCGCACGGACAGCTTTTCGGGGACTGCCTTGCCGGATTCCGCCTGGGGATACGGCAAACTGGACTTGTACCGACTGATGAATGTGGAGCGCGGCTGTATGGATACTACTGCCCTCAACTACAATCCGATGGCGGTGCTGCCCGGCTATGATCCTGCCGACACGTGTGAATATGCGCCACCTGTAGGCCGGCAACTACCTGTAGCAGGAAAGGCCATTATTCAACCCAATCCATTCAGCACAAACGCTGTAGTAAGTTGGCCTGCATCCTGGGAAACTGACGCCATTGTAGTCTATGACGTAATGGGCAGAGAGGTGCGCCGGTATGCGATTACCAGTCAGCAGCCGATAACCATACAGCGGCAAGACCTCCCATCAGGCGTCTACTTCGTACATTTGATGAACGGCGCTCAAACCCTCAGCGTCGAAAAATGCCTGATTCCATGACAACTGTTAACAGAAGCATCATTCTGGACCAAGAATCCATCAGCAGAAAGCTGAAGCGGATAGCTTATGAAATCTATGAAGAGCACTGCGATCAGCAGCATGTAATACTTGCAGGCGTAAACCACAAAGGGTATATCATTGCACAAAACCTACAGGATATTTTGCAGGAGATATCACCCCTGCAAACTACCTTGATGCATGTTGAACTGAACCCTGCCTCTCCCAACGATCATCCTATTACCATCACACCGGCAACCGACCTGAGTGAACAGGTGGTTATAGTGGTAGATGATGTAGCCAACACCGGCCGTACCCTGTTGTACGCTGTGAAGCCATTTCTGGAGTATGTGCCGGCAAGTATACAGACGGCAGTACTGGTAGACAGGCAGCACAAACAGTTCCCCATAGCTTCCGACTTCGTGGGGCTAACCCTCTCCACTACCCTGCAGGAGCACATCAATGTGCTGGTTGCCGATGAAGAGATCAAGGCCGTGTATTTGGATTGAGGCGCATTCCATTTTTGCTGTTGAAAGCAGCGAATCACAACTTAAGCGGGTAACCCGTATTTGGCAAATAGCTGGTAGATATTCCGTCATCCCGACGTTTCGTGCCCTAATTTTGCCGGCATGCAACAGATACTCCTTACCAATATCCACATCGTCAATGAAGGGCGCATCCTACACGGAAATGTGCTGATTGACGGCCAGTACATCGCTGCTGTAGGCAATTTCCCTACAACCGGCACAGAACGCATCCTCGATGGGCAGGGAAAATACCTGCTGCCGGGAGTCATCGATGCACAGGTACACTTCCGCGATCCCGGCCTTACCCACAAGGCAGATCTGTACACGGAAAGCAAGGCAGCCGTTGCCGGCGGTGTCACCAGCTTCATCGACATGCCGAATACGCGTCCCAATACCCTGACTACAGACTTACTGCAGCAGAAATACGAACTGGCCGCTTCGAAATCACTGGCCAACTTCGGCTTTCTGCTGGGTGTAAACCATGAGAACATCGACGCCGTGATTGCATTGGATAAGAGCCGATTGCTGGGCGTTACCGATGACGGTCTGTACTTCTCCGGCAAGGGCAACCTGCTGGCCGATAATCCAGCCATGCTGGAGCGGTTGTTTGCGCATTGCCACAGCCTGATTGCCATCCATGCCGAAAAGGAACACCTCATAGAAGCTAACGAGCATGCAGCGTTGGAACAGTATGGAGAAGCGGTTCCTTTCGCTATGCATCCAATAATCCGTAGTGAGGAAGCCTGCTTGGAAGCCTCCAAAGATGCCATAGCACTGGCCAACAAACACAATGCACGCCTGCACATCCTCCACTTGAGTACAGCTGCCGAGACACACTTGTTCCGTAACGATATCCCGCTTTCAGCAAAGAATGTCACCACGGAAGTATCGGTGCACCACCTTTGGTTCTGCGACCAGGACTACGAACGGCTGGGGCCACTGATCAAGTGGAATCCTGCCATCAAAACCAAAGAAGATCAGCAAGGACTGCTGGCCGCCTTATTGGACGACCGGATCGACATCATCACCACGGATCATGCGCCACATACAATGGAAGAAAAGCAGCAGCCCTATTTTCGATCCATGTCCGGCGCTCCGATGGTACAGCATTCGTTGGTATGCATGCTGGAATTCTACCATCGGGGGCAGATATCGCTGGAGAAGATAGCAGAGAAGATGAGCCACCATGTTGCCGAGCTCTATGCCATCGACAAGCGCGGTTACATCAAGGAGGGATATTATGCAGATCTGGTATTGGTAGATCTTGATTCCCCCTGGACGGTGAGCAAGGAGAATCTGCTCTACAAATGCGGCTGGTCGCCACTGGAAGGAACAACCTTCCGCAGTCGAGTTACCCATACGTTTGTGAATGGCCATCTGGTTTATGAAAACGGCAGGCTTGATGAACAGAAAAGGGGGCTGGCGCTGGAGAAATCGCCCGATAGGAATTGACAAGGGAAGACGGCGGATGCATACCGGAAAGCACACGAGTGTGGCTCATGTATCGATATTTTGCTGCTGATCAATAGTTCCATCACAGTAGAAGCGCTGCCTCTATCGACTATTGTATGAGAAGGGGTGTATCAGGTAGTAAGAAATAGTGAACTTGCATCAACTTTGTGTGTAATCCATTATCAAACGGCATGCATATACCTGCAACTATGAAGAGAATGCAATATCTGATGGCAGTAGTGATTACTATTGCTTTCCTGTATGGTTGCTCCAAAGACGCAACCGTTCCTCCGGTAACGGGAGAGCCATTCCGCACGAGAAAGACCATCACCTATAATGGTGTAGAGGTGGCGTTGGTGATAGATAAGCCCGCCTCCGACGATGTGCATGCATTAGTGGTATACCATGGGACAGTATTATACGACAGCCTGATCGTGGATGCAGCCTACAAAACCCTGGATGGCTTCCGGAATCTGTTGGAGAAAACCTCCGACGTTATGGTAGTAAGTGTAGCCTATCCTGAGGAAGGATTATTGATAGGTGACAACCTGTTGCATGCAGAGGCCGCACTTCTGTGGGTAACCGAACAAGCTGAATCTGCCTTGGGCATTCGTATCGGCAAGGTCTTTCTGGCCGGTCACTCGCAAGGTGGCTATCTGGTTACCCGGCTGAATACCATGCATGCCACCGATGGTGTAATCGCCAATGCCCCCGGGCCTATAGATCTGGTATTTCGCTGTGGACTGGAGGAAAGGGGACAGATCCCCAATGGCATCAATTGTACGCTGTTGCGTGATGCATACGGCACTACCCTTCAGAATCCGAATGCCTACAGGCAACGGTCACTGTTGCAATTCGCCGATGGCCATCTCTCAGATATCTTATTCGTACAAGGCATGGAAGATAGTCCGATACAGATGCGCGGATGGTCTCTTTTCCGGCAGGCACTGGATAGCTGTGCCAACTGCAGTCCCATAGAGTTCACAGAGGTTCCCGGCATGGGACATCAGGCATTGTTTACCAGCGAGGACGCCAAGTCGATTTTCAATGATTTCATCAGATCCCGTACAGATTGACACCCCACAGCCTACTGCACTAAGGCATTCAAGAAGTCAGGGTAAGCCAATGGCATCACTACAAAAATGTGGAACAGCAACAAGAGCACAAAGATGGCGCCCATCAGCATGGGATAGATGATAGCACCGGCACTTGCCTTGATGAAAGATGGTATCAGCTGCGCCATCAGCGCATGTATACCCGCTGTGAGCAGGAAGTATGGTGCCAACGAAAAGTACAAAAGATAACGAGCATCGATTAGCAGGGGAGCAATTACAAACACGCCCAATCCGGTCAGCACCGACAAGGCAATCAACAACCGATATGATTGAGTAGGTTTCGCTGGCGTATGTATGAGTACGATTAGTCCGGCTATCATGGCTCAACAGATTGGAAACAGTGGATATTATAGCTCATCAGGGGCACCATGGATTGTCGCTCCATGGCTTTTACATGATCTTTCTGGAACAGTCTATCAAGCAATCCCTCCCGCTTTTTCTCTACCATAACCAGCAAGTCGATTTGTTGCTGCCTGATGAACTCCTGCAACCTACCGGCAATATCATCTGCCAGCAGGACCTCCCAGTGCACCTTGGAAAAAGCAGCTGGATGATGCATAGCTTCTTTGATCTGTTGCATGTGTGTGGCATTACCATCATCTCTGCCTGTTTGTACGTGCACGATGAACAGTTCCGGGTGGAATGGCTCCACCAGGTCGGCTAGTTGCTCCAGTGCAGTCAGGTCCTGCTCCTGAAAATCGGTGGCAAACAGCACCTTAGCACAATCGCCCACAACAGCCTCGGCAGGAACCGTCAAAACGGGAATCGGAGCCTTTACTAGCAATGCCCTGGTAGTACTTTCTAACCTGATCTCATCGGCCTTGCGCCATCCAATGGCACCGACCACCAGCAAGTCGGGCAGCTGGTCCTCCACAACATCGAGGATTCCTTTGGCAGCCGAGACGTGTTCTACCGACAGGTATTGCACCGGTATGCCTGTTGCGTGCTTTGCATATTGCTCTTTCAGGCGCTTATTAGAAGCCTCGGCAACCAGTGACGACATTTGTTTGGGGCTGTCGGTTCCCGGCGTTTGCCATGAGGTGGGTGGTTGAAAGACGTGTACGATCAGCAGTGGAGCGTGTAATTGCCGGGCCAACCGTACAGCATAGAAGAAAGCATGGTTGGCTGTATCCGACAAATCAGTTGCCAGCATAATCTTTGGTACAGGCATAGCATGGGTCTTTGGTATGGGCGAAACTTAGCCAACTTCAGCACCAAAGCTTATGATTCACATCATATGGCTATGGGGGTAGTACCCCGTTTTTTTTATCTGCAGGCTGGAAGAACCAGAAGTAGGCAACAACGCCAGTCTCCTACACCACCCTCCCCCACTCTTCCATCAGTCGATCCCATTTTTCTTCGTCTGTCAACCCGGTCAACTCTATGATCACGTCAGCCTCCTGATACAGTGGCTCACGTTCCTGCAGTCGTTGCCACACAGTATCCTGCCAGTGGTCAGATTGCAACAGGGGTCTGCTCTTCTTGCCTTGTGACAGATGCCGGATGAGGTCTTCTGCTTCATACCGCAGATACCAGCGGTTGCCTGTTGCCAGCAGTTCCCGGTTTTGCGAACGTAGCACCACACCGCCACCTGTGGCAATGATGGCCGGCGGCAACGTCAGCAGTTGTCGTAACGCCCCGGTTTCTGCGTCGCGAAAAGCATCCTCGCCATACTCGGCGAACCATTCCGCTATGGTGATGCCGGTGTGCGTTTCCAGCCATATGTCGGCATCAATGAACGGCACACCGGCATAGTCGGCCAGCAGCTGCCCCCAGCGCGTCTTACCTGCGCCCATCATGCCCAGCAGAAACAGGTGTTTCTTCATGCCGTCATCTTCACTTTGGGGTCAAAGATGGCGTACAGGATGTCCGCAACCAGGTTGAGCACAACAAACAGAACCGCTCCCAGCAACACACTGCCCATGATAACCGGAAAGTCGTAGCTCTCGATGGCACGTATGGTGAGGTATCCCAGCCCTTTGAAGTTGAAGATCACCTCCACGAAGTAGGCGCCCATCAGCAGTGATGCCAGCCATCCCGTAACGGAGGTAATGATCGGGTTGAGGGCATTGCGCAAAGCATGCCGGATCACCACAACAGTTGGTGACAATCCCTTGGCTCGTGCCGTCCGTACATAGTCTTGCGACAGCACATCCAACATTGCACTTCTGGTGAGCTGCGTAAACACGGCAACAGGCCGCACGCCCAGCGCTATGGCCGGCAATATCAGATTGCTCCATCGAATATGGCCCTCCAGATCGTATAGACTTCCCATCATGGGCAGCCCCGTATAGTGGTGCCATACATACCCCAGCAAGAAGCTCAATAGGATAGCCGAAAAGTAGGAAGGTACAGCCACGCCTATGGCCGATAATGACACCAGCAACCTATCCGGCCAACGATGCTGCGTAAGCGCTGCCACCACTCCCAATGTGAGTCCGAACAGAAGCGCAATGGCCAGTGCCAGCAAGCTGAGAAGTACCGTATTGAAAATAGCTTGTCCCAGCATGGCCGACACCTTGCGACCAGTTTGAAAGGATCGTCCCAGATAGGGCGGCTTTACCACCAGGGCCTGCTCATTGCCCTGCAACAGGGGGAAATACCTGAGCTCTTCACGCGTCGTGGCATCTGTAGCTTCAACAGACACTGGTGATAACTGCTCCAGAAACAAGGCCATACGCCCATACCAGGGCTTGTTCAACCCCAACTTTTCCCGCACGGCCTCTGCTGACTCGATGTCAGACCGTTGCCCAAGGGTCATCTTGGCAGGGTCTACGTTGATGAACAAAAACAACAAGAACACTACGAACACCACTCCCAGTAACACCAGGAATCCGCTCAATAGCCGCTGCAGGACAAATCGAACCACACCGCCTACCTCATCACATTGGACTCCAATACCTCAGGTGCCGGAATATCGCGCCAGTGCCACTTCTTCACCACCTGACAGCCGTTCATCAATACCAGTCCCGGATTGGAGCGCACGATGGTTTTCAGTTCCGTTTCATCGCCGGAGTAAAAAGGAAATGCCGTTTGCTGATCGTGGCGGAACAGCTCTACCTGCTGCGATCCGGAAGCGCTGACACCATAGAAAGGAATGCCCTTGGCTTCCATGTACTGCTGCACTTCGTTGATGCGGCCGAATGGTGATGTGTTGGTCTTCTCGATGTTGTAGCACACCAACAGGAACTTATACCCCGGCTCTTCCAGGAAGTAGTCTGCAATCTCATTGCCCTCCTCATCTTTCAACTCGAAGTTCTGAATAGTGGGCAGATCACCCTCCTGAACCAGCGTGGACACCTGATCCACAAACTCCCAGTCATCACCTGTAGGCAGGTTTTCCAGTGAAAACTGCTGTTCTTCTCCGGTCTGCTTATTCTTGTAGATGAAGGAGGTTTCATAGATCCACTGCTTGGCATCGGGTGGCAGGGTGCGCAGTTCACAGATATCATTGCCTGCAGCATATGGACGGAAGTCGATGTAGGGCAAGTGGTTGTAAGCGTATAGGGTGAATATCACGGAAAAAGCTGTGCCGGCCAACATGGTCAAATTATTGACAGCCGCCTTCCTGAACAATGGTTTGATGTGTTTGTGTCCAGCGACAATCCAGCCGATGAAGAACAACAATATCAGGTCCTTGTAGAAACTCTGCCAAGGGGTGAGTTTGATGGCATCACCAAAGCAGCCGCAATCGGTTACCTTTCCGGTGATGGCAGAGAAACCGGTCAGGAAGGTGAACCCGATGATCATCACCAGATAAATCCAACCGATGAGCCGTGGGCGGAATCCAACCAGCAACGCAATGCCCAGCAGTACCTCCAGCACGCAGATGAAGATGGATGTCTCCAAGGCCGTGTTGATGAAGAACGGACCACTGAAGAGCTTCAGGAAAGCATATTCTGCAAATACTTCGTAGTAATCATGGAGCTTGTAGGCAAATCCCAGCGGATCATTCGCTTTGATTAGGCCTGAGATGATAAACAGGACTCCTACAAATATGCGGCTAATGTTAGCGATCCATTTCATGCTGTTCTTCCATTTTTATGAGTGCAAAGATGGCATAGTTGATGATATCGAAATAGTTGGCTTCCAGCCCTTCGGAGATAAGGGTTTGTCCGTTCCTATCCTCTATTTGCTTTACCCGCATCAGCTTTTGCAGAATCAGGTCGGTAAAGCTGCTCACCCGCATGTCGCGCCATGCTTCCCCATAGTCGTGGTTCTTACGCATCATCAACTGATAGGCTTCTTCGAGTTGTGCGTTGTAGAGGGTCATGGCCTCGTTTTCGGGCATGGCAGTATCGTCGCTGTATCCCAGCTGCAGTTGGATGAGCGCCATCACGCTGTAGTTGACCAGCCCGATGAACTCCGGCCAGATGCCTTCCTCCACCATATGCACCTCATTTTCCTCCAACGTGCGTATGCGGCGCGCCTTGATCAGCAGCTGATCGGTGAGCGAATGTGTGCGCAAGATGCGCCATGCCGTTCCGTAATCGTGGGTCTTCTTGGCAAAGATGTCCCTGCAGTGGCTCACTGCCTGCTGATACTGGCTGGTGGTACGGTCGCTGTTGGTTACTTTTGACATGTAGAGACGATCAATCGATGACAAAACCCTTGTATTCGTTGCGGCTGAGAGGTGGTGTTCACACGCTGGACAGACCGTGGGTTATGGCCATCATCAACGTAACTCCCGACTCCTTCTATGCCGGCAGTAAATATAGCCAAGAAAAGGCGGTACTGGAACGTGTGGAACAGGTATTGCTGGAAGGTGCCGACCTGGTAGATCTGGGTGCCATGTCCAGCAGGCCGGGTGCTGCCATTATTTCGCCGGAGGAGGAGTGGCAGCGGCTGAGACCGGTATTAACCGAGGTGGTGCGTGCATTTCCTGACACCTGGTTTTCAGTTGACACCCTACACAGCATGGTGGCACGCCGGGCTGTTGATGAAGGTGCTGCTATGATCAACGATATCTCAGCCGGTAAGGTTGATGCAGACATGTACAGCACGGTAGCAGCACTTCAGGTGCCCTATGTGCTCATGCACATGCAGGGTACGCCTGCCGTGATGCAGCAGGAACCCTCGTATGGTGATGTGGTCACCGAGGTGTTGGATTTCTTCATTTCGGAGCTCGACAAGCTGCATCAGATGGGTGTACATGATGTGCTGATAGATCCGGGATTCGGGTTTGGCAAGTCGGTGGCCCACAATTATGCCCTGTTGAAGGCGCTCCCCGACTTCCGGATGCTGGGTCATCCCGTTGTTGTGGGCGTTTCTCGCAAGAGCATGATCAACAAGGTGCTGGGTACTACGCCGGAGACGGCGCTGAACGGCACCACCGTGTTACATACCATCGCCCTGCAGGCGGGAGCGCATATCCTGCGGGTGCATGATGTGCGGGAGGCCGTTGAGGCGGTAAAGCTGGTACAGATGGTGCAATGAAGCCGGTAGATGACCATATCAGGAGCTTCCCACCGTCCGTACAAGACCGACTGCAATCCTTGCGCCTGCTGATCATGGAGGTAGTGCCCGAAGCCGAGGAGGGTTTTTCTTACAACATGCCGGCCTACCACCTCGCAGGCAAGCCGCTTGTTTATTTTGCCGGCTATGCCAAGCACATCGGCGTGTATGCTTTGCCGGTGACGCATGCAGCCTTTGCTGACCGGTTGTCTGCATATAAGCAAGGAAAAGGATCAGTACAGTTTCCCCACAATCAGCCATTACCGCTGGATCTCATCCGGCAGATGATTGAATACCGTGCATCTATAATCAGGCAGTCGTCCTAGCTGGAGCGTTGATGCTTTCTGTGGCCGTGACCATCAGTCTTCATCCACCTGGTTGTACATCTCCACTACTCTATTCAATGTGTTGGTCTGTGCGGCCCTGAACATACCCGGTGTGTTGAATTCCATCACCACCTTACCTTGTGCGTCGATGCCGATGATACCACCTTCACCGCCCTGTTGCTTGAGTTTGTCGTTGATTACGTAGGCGGCTGCCTGCTGCAGCGACTCACCCAGGTAATCCATGCGGGCTACTATGTCGTAGGCCACTACGTTGCGGATGAAATATTCACCATGCCCGGTAGCGCTGATGCCGGCCAGTCTGCTGTCAGCATAGGTGCCGGCTCCGATTACCGGTGAGTCACCGATCCTGCCGTATAGCTTCATCAGCATGCCACCCGTTGACGTGCCGGCTACGATATTGCCCGCCTGATCAAGCGCCACACATCCAACGGTGCCATATTTGAATTCTTCCGGTAGCACCCCACTGCGATCCTGTTCCAGCCTTTGTTTTGCCTTCAGGTAGTCGGCATATTTCTCTTCCGTGATGAAATAGCTGTTTTCAACTAATTCCAGCCCCTTCTCACGGGCAAATTCTTCAGCGCCATCACCGGCCATCATCACGTGTGGTGAGGCCACCATCACCTGCCGCGCAGCGCTGATCGGATGTTTCACTGTGGTAACTCCCGCCACCGCACCTGCCTGTCGAGTTGTGCCATGCATGATAGAGGCGTCGAGGGAGGCTTTCCCGGCAGCCGTAAGTACTGCACCACGGCCCGCATTGAACAGCGGGCAATCTTCGAGATAACGGATTACCGCTTCCACTGCCTCTGTGGACTCGCCACCTGCCTCAAGGATGTCGTAACCGATCCCTACCGCCTCTTCCAGTGCCGCGAAATAGTCAGCCTCCCGTTCCGGCGTAAATCTGCCGGGAACGATCCCAGCCCCTGCACCCCCGTGTATTACCAGTCCAAATGGTTGTTGCCCCATGCCGTCAATGTTTGTACCTACTGTCAAAAGGAAGAACCATAGTAACTTTATGGTATGTCCGTACCCGTTTCTCTTCATGCCTTTAAAGTTCAGCAATATCTCCGATACTTGTGGCAGTCGGGCAATGCCCACCACATTCAATCACCCTTTGTGTATGAATTGTATTCGAGGTATATCCGACAGCCGCTGCCTGCTGTCGTAAAGCAGGAGCTGAAAGATGCATTCCGGCAGGCCTTGCACAACAGGGACACCTTTTCACCTGTAGATATGGGTGCCGGCAGTCAGCGGCATAGTGGTGGTGATCGGTCGGTCCGCCAGTTGGCTGCTACGGTGCGGCGTCCGATGCGGCAATACCGGTTGCTGTATCAGCTGATTCAGGGATTGTCGCCGGTACATGTGCTGGAAATGGGCAGTGCGCTGGGGTTTACGTCGTTGGTGATGGGGCATGCTGCACCCGATAGCCGGAAAACCATCATTGAGGGAGATCCTTTTCTGGCGGGGTATACCAGCAAACAGGTGGAGCATTGCCAGCATATGCATGTCATGACAGGCTCATTTGCAGACCACTTGCCGCAGGTAATTGCCGACCATCCGGCAGATTTTATCTTGCTGGACGGTCATCATACTTATGATGCCACCATTTCCTATACCCACATCTTGCTTGAGCAGCCGGTAGACAACTTGTGTGTCGTGCTGGACGACATCCGCTGGAGCAAGGGCATGTGGCAAGCATGGCAGGAATTGTGCCGCCATCCGTC
>CAYYHM010000012.1:0-7424 GCA_964471795.1 uncultured Chitinophagales bacterium
CACACCAACCTCATCACGGCCTTCAACTTCTCCCGCAACTGGACGTGGTTTCTGAACTATCCTCAGAACTTCAACTTCACCAACATACAGCGGTTCTACCTCAGCGACCGCTACGAGATAACCGGTTCGCTTACCAATGACTGGCTGAACGACTCTGTGGGGTACGTCTACTACCCGAGTTTCAGCAGTACCGTCAGCGCCTTCCACATCGATTATGTACTGGCAAAATTCGCCGGCTGTAAGGGCATCATCTTTGATGTACGCAACAATGGCGGGGGCTCTACCACCAACGTAGACATGCTGCTGAGTCGCTTTGCCGACACGAAACGGGTCACCTCCTATGAGCGCTTCAAGACCGGCCCGGGGCACGACGATTTCGGGCCCTACTATCCCCGATATGCTGAACCGGACGTGGAGACACCATGGACGAAACCCGTGATCATACTCACCAACAGGGCCTGCTACAGCGCCACCAACGACTTTGTGAATCAGATGAAGGCCTTCTCGCACGTAACCGTTGTGGGCGACACGACCGGCGGTGGCGGGGGATTCCCCTATTATGCAGAATTACCCAACGGCTGGCGCTATCGATTTTCCTCTACCCAGACCTTTTCTGCCGACACTGTGTCAGTAGAGCAAGGAATTGCTCCCGATGTGCGGGTTGATTTACTACCTTTGGACGAATTCAGGAATAAGGACACCCTTATCGAAAAGGCATTGGACATACTCAACTAGAAAAACACAATACCCATGAACAAAGTAGCTATCGTAACCGGCGCGGCAGGTAATCTGGGAACATCTGTGATTGATCAGTTGATCCATGAAGGATATGTAATTGAAGGAACGGTACAAAACGAACGCGATCGGGAAGACCTGTCGCTGCGCAACGGTGTAAAGGCCAAGATCCTGAACCTGACAGACGAAGCCGCTACCCAAGCTTTCGTTGATAGTGTATATGCCAAGCACGGCCGTATCGATGCCTGTATCTGTCTGGTCGGCGGCTATGCTATGGGCGACATACAGACTACCGACAGTGAAGCCCTGTTGCACATGTACCGCCTCAACTTCCTGACGGCCTATCACGCAGCACGGCCGGCCTACAACTATATGAAGCAGAAGGGCTATGGCCGCATCGTACTGATTGGCGCTAAGGGAGCCTCAGAGCCGGCCTCTGGAACAGGTGCCCTGGCCTACTCCCTGTCGAAAGGACAGCTGCTACGGCTCGCCGACATTTTGAATGAAGATGGCAAGGAACGTGATGTAGTGACCAGTGTGGTGCTTCCCAGTATTATCGATACGCCGGCCAACCGTCAGGCCATGCCGAAAGCAGATTTCACCAAGTGGGTATCGCCCGTATCTATCGCCAAGCAGATCGCCTGGCTGTGTAGCGAGCACTCCAAGGATCTGCGCAATCCGGTGGTAAAGGTATTCGGACAGTCTTAGTCGTAGAATCGCCAGCTGACACCAAAGCGGAAGCTGCGATCCATCAGCGGATATCCCGGTGCTGTAAACTGCCCGGGGGGAAACAGGATGCCCTGATTCACATGTTCCATCTTGGCAAACAGCCGGGCACGTTTCACATACATGTTGAGGAACACGTCCAGCACCGGATAGGTATCCATTGGCCGCACGTTCGGTGTGGTCAACTGTGCGGTCACCGGGTCGAAGCCATAGGGCACATAGGGTGAGTGATAGCGGATGTCTACCCCCAGCTGCACCCGGGTAGCCTTGTAGAACCACATACCCTGATAATACAGCGAGTGGAACATGACCCATTGCGGCAGACGCCAGGGGCCCTCGGATGGTACGCGCTGCCAGCTGAATCGGGTGAGCAGGTGGAAGTGTCCCACATGTATCGGCTGCGACAGGGTGACACGGAGCAGCGACTGTGTGCCTGTCCACTGGGCGGGCAGGCCGTCATCTCCGAAGTACAGCCAATCCGTGAATAATCCACTCATCAATTCCAGGCGGCTTTGGGTGGGTTCCCAGGCGGCAAATCCCGTCACCTGCTGCCACGACATCTTACCCCAGTCATGATCCCACAGTCGGTGGTTGCCCAGATAGCGTGTGTGCAGCAACCACGGCATCTGCCTGGCCACCAGCAGGCTACCGCCTACGGCCAGTTTGCCGGCCAAACGCCATCGGCTTACCGCCTCCAGGCTGTAGTCGCCACCATTGAAGCCACTGAAGAAATAACTGCCATCGATACGCCAGTGCCAGGTAGTGTCCGACTTCGGATTGCTGCGCAGTGTACCCTCTATCGACAGGTTGTGGTCATAGCTGAATCGGCCCTGCTGATCCCAGCGGTGGCGGTTGTAGCGGAGGTATGCTTCACCCACAAAGGGCATGAACCGGGTGGTGTCACCGGCATGATCTGTGGGCTCCATCAACAGCAGTCCCAGGGCGTTGCTGAAGGTAACGGCCTGACTACGGTCGCGGGTGGTGTCGGCACGAAGCCAGATATGGTCATATTCTTCCAGGGTTGGCCGGGGATCCGTGTATTGAAAACGCTCCCGCTCAATGGACATCCGGTGTACCAGCCGCAGCAGGTCGTGGTCGGTAGTACCGACGCTGTCTGCATCACCGTGGCTCTGTATGAGGCTATACGACTGCTCCATAAAACCTTCCCGCCGGTTGAAGTCCAACAGCGGATTGTCCAGCCGGGTAGGGATGAACTCCCGCCGGCTTTGTGCAAACAGGTCGTTGATGTCGGTGTAGGCTGTGGTGTCCACACCACCGTTGACCTGCTGATCCACATCATTCGAGAGGTAGCCAATGGCCAGCCGGTATCGGCTGCTGTCGGGGGTGTAGTGCAGGTAGGTGTGGAAGTTCTCGATGTTGCCCCGCTGATTGGCATAGAACCCGTTGACATTGCGGATGAAGTAGTCGGCACTCACCCGAAGGTGCGGCCCCAGCTTGCGTGTATGGGTGGCATTGAACCACTGCTCACCGGCCAGACCCTGCACGTAGTATAGGTCGGTAAACGGGTTTTCCTGTTCATACCAGCGGATGTCGTTTCGGGTTCGCAGCAAGCCATCCCAACCTTGCCATCCTGTGGCAAAGGTGCGGTGGCGGATCGTTCGCAGCTCCAGCGGCAGCCAGATATCCACCGGCACACTCAGCGGAAGGGAAAGCGGGCCTCTGTCAGCCTGACTGTACCGCTGAAAACCGGTTAACATCGTGTCGGGCTGATGCGTAACCCACCTGTCGGACCATAGCCTGTACTGTGCCGTTGGTGGCACCTGCGCATGCGAGTGGGATTGCGCCCGGAGACCGATATAGCCACTCAGCCACAGACCTGCCAGCAGGCATATTCGTGCTATGGAACTACAACTGGGCAATCAGCTCCGTGATGATGGTGGTAACCTTGGGCTCACTTTCCTGCGCCACCTTGATTACATCTTCCAGTGATGTCTCCTGTATGAGCTCCGGCGGGTAGCCCATATCGGTAGACACGCTGATGGCAAACACCTTCAGCTCCATGTGCTTGGCTACGATGATTTCCGGGACGGTGCTCATGCCTACCGCATCCCCACCGATGATGTGCATGTACTTGTACTCTGCAGGTGTTTCCAGCGTAGGGCCTTGTACACCAACGTATACACCCTGATGGCAGGGTATCTGATGTTTTTGGGCAATGTCCATCGCCTGCTGATTCAATACCGGGTCGTAGGTCTTCAGCATGTCGGGGAAACGAGGGCCCAGCTCATCGTAGTTCTTGCCACGCAAGGGATGATCCGGCATCAAGTTGATGTGGTCGCGGATGATCATCAGGTGACCGGTCTTGATATCGGGATTCAGGCTGCCGGCAGCATTGGAGATACACAGCAGTTCTATGCCCAGGTATTTCATCACCCGTACCGGAAAGGTGATCTCCTTCATGGTGTAGCCTTCATAATAGTGAAAGCGACCGGCCATCACCACCACCGGCTTGCCGGCCAGATGGCCGAAGACAAGCTTACCCTTGTGGCTTTTTACGGTGCTCACCGGAAAGTGGGGGATCTTGTCGTAGGGGATTTCATGCGCCACCTCCATCTTGTCGGTGAGGTTGCTGAGTCCTGTGCCCAGGATGAGCCCGAACCGGGGTTGGAATCCATTCGTCTTCTTCTGCAGGTAGGCTACCGCCTCATCCAGCTTTTCCAACATCTTCTTCATGTATAGTATTCTTTTTTTTCGCTTCGATGTTTGCTCTGATGCGGTCTAATAGTCGTTGCTCATGTGCAATTAGTTGCATCCGAACCGGCAGCGCATACACCTGAACACCCAATTGCTCCATGAGGGCACGATAGGGCGCCAGTCTGCCTGCATCCTTGCGGGTGGTTATCACCGCTGCCGAACCGCCGGCAAAGTTACCGAAAGCAGCACAGATGCGGTCGATATCTCCCTTGGTAAATCGATGATGGTCGGGCCATATCATCGGCTGTATTTGTCCGGACACATGAGCTGTTACCACCTCCACAAAAGTTGCCGGATGGGCGATGCCTGCCACCACGACAGCATGGTCTGGCCACCCGGCAGGTTGCCCCGTGAAGGCATGTTCCAGGGAATCGTATTGCTGGGTGGCGAACCACACTTCACGCACCGGCAGGTCCGGGGGCAGCATAGCCCGCAGCGACTCATCAGATCGGCCGGTCGGGCACTTGGTAACAATGAGCAGGTCTGCTCGGGCAGCAGCAGAACGTGGCTCGCGCAACCGCCCTGCCGGCAACAGACGGTCTTGCCAGAATGGCCTGTCGAAAGTGGTGAGGAGTATGGACAGGTCAGGTTGTACCGGTAGGTGCTGGAAGGCGTCGTCCATCACAATCAGCGAGGTGTCCGGCCGGTCCATCATCAACTGTGGGATGGCCAGCGCCCGCTGCTCGCCTACTGCCACGGCCACATCAGGAAACTGCCGGAAGAACTGAAACGGCTCGTCACCAATGGTTTCTGCTGTATCGTTTTTGCCCGCCAGACGATATCCCTGTGTAGAACGGCTATACCCCCGGCTCAGTGTAGCCATCTTTTCTCCCTGTAGTGTGCGGAGCAGATACTCCACCATGGGCGATTTTCCGGTGCCGCCAACAGACAGGTTGCCGACAGAGATAACGGGCACCGAGAACTCCATACGCTTCAGTAACCCGGTGCGGTACAGCTGCATACGCCCCCACCAGCCGGCACGATACAATGCCGCGAAGGGTTGCAACAAAAGCTGAACTGCCGTCATAGCCATAAAGCTACCTACATTGTCACACTTTCGAAGGAGAAGGCTGCGTTTCTGCAGATAGACTGCATCGAGCCGGTCTATCTTTACCCGCAAACATATTGCTCATGGACATCCTTCTACTACCACTTATCGCCATCATTGCCGGTCTGTTGTCAGGTCTGTTCATCGGAAAACGATGGGGGCAGGCAGCAGGTACAGCGATATCAAATCAGGTACAGCAGCAGTTAACCGCCAAGCAAACTGAACTGGACCGCCTACAGCAACGATGGGACAGCGTGCAGCAGGAACTCGGAGAGCTGCGCGCCGGCAAGCAACTGTTGGAGAAACAGCTACAGGAGCAGGAAAAGGTGCTGCTGGAAAAGGTGGAACAGCTAACCCACAAGATGTTGATCGACAGTCGGCATACCCTTCATCAAACCCACAAGACAACGCTGGGTGATGTACTGCAGCCCTTCCAGGAAAAGCTGGTGACTTTCGAAAAACAGGTGCAGGAAGCGTTTGAAAAGGAGATCCGCGACAAATCTATCCTGGCCGAGAAGCTCAATCAGCTGCATCAACTCAATCAACAATTGAGCGATGACGCCAAAAACCTGACCAATGCATTGAAAGCAGACAACAAGAAACAAGGCAACTGGGGTGAGTTGATACTGGAGAAAGTGCTGGAAAGCTCAGGGCTTACCAAGGGAAGGGAATATGAATTGCAGTATAGCGACAAGAATCAGGCAGGTGACAATATCCGACCCGATGCTATTGTGCACTTACCCGAAAACAGGCATGTCATCATCGACTCCAAGGTATCGCTGGTCGCCTATGTAGAATGGAACCAGGCGGCAGATGAGATGGGAAGGCAATCTGCCTTGAAGGCACACATCCTGTCTGTCAGGAGCCATATCAATGGGTTATCAACCAAGCAATACCATACGGCTGAAGGCCTGAATAGCCCCGATTATATCCTGCTGTTCATCCCGATAGAAGGGGCGCTGATGCTGGCGTTGCAGGATGGCAGCGACCTGTTCGCCGAGGCCTGGAAAAAGGGCGTCATTCTGGTGAGTCCTACTACCCTGTTGGCGACCCTGCGCACCATAGAAGCCATCTGGCGCATGGAAAACCAGAACAAGAACGTGAAAGAGATTGCTGCGCTGGGTGGCCGTATGTTCGACAAACTGGCCGGCATCATCGAAGACATGAAAAGTGCGGAGGCAGCCATTCTGAAGGCGGGAGACAGGCTGCAGGATGCTACCAAAAAGATGCACACCGGCAAGGGCAATCTGGCGTCGATGGCGGAACGTATGAAGGCCTTGGGTGCCGACACGAAGAAGGAATTACCCGGTGACTTTCAGCAGGAAGAAGAAGCGGACTGAGGCGGGATGTGTAAATTCGCAGGTATGAGAACCTGGCTCCTCCTTGTTACATTGTTCGGGCTGTTGACAGCCTGCCAGCGTGGGCATCATTTGTCTGAGGGCACCTGGGAAGCCTACCAAGCTACAAAGTCTGTTGCGTACTTTCTGGATGTACGATCGGGAGCATCCGGCTTGGAATCGCTGGTTTCCCATCGGCCACAATACTATTATCAACCGGTTTTTATTGAGGCCGTTGGAAAGAGCATCCAATGGCAAGACACCACGCATCAGGTGTCGTTTACCGGAACATGGGACAGCGACTCGACTTTTTCCGGCAAGCTCATCATGGGCTCAGACACGCTGCAGGTACAGTTTCGCCCTACCGGTGATCGTGCGTTCCCAGGAAAGGCGCAGGAGCCCATTCCGCCTTACCCATACGTGTGCGACTCCGTCATGTTTCCCAGCCTCGACACATCGGTTGTGCTGGCAGGTACACTGAGCTATCCTGCATCAGGAGGCCCGTTCCCTGTCGTTGTGCTGGTATCCGGATCCGGGCCGCAAGATCGAGACTGTGCCATATCGGGGCACAAGCCATTTCTGGTGATCGCCGACCACCTCAACCGACAGGGATTTGCCGTTCTCAGGTATGATGACCGTGGCTTTGGCCTGTCTACCGGTGACTTTGCCGCCGCTACAACGCGAGATTTTGCACAAGATGCTGCCGGTGCCGTGCAATGGTTGAGCCGACAGCCGATGATAGACACACAGCACATCGCACTGACAGGTCACAGCGAAGGGGGAATGGTGGTGCCGCTGGCAGTACCGTTGGCACCGGAAACAGACCTCGTGGTGTTGCTGGCAGCACCTGCCGTACCGGGCAT
>CAYYHM010000012.1:7524-24216 GCA_964471795.1 uncultured Chitinophagales bacterium
GCCTTGCGACAGGGCAACGCCAGATCTGTCGAGGTGGTTGTGTTGCCACAACTGAACCACCTCATGCAAACGGCCGAAACGGGTAACATCTACGAGTATTTTACACTGGAAGAAACCACCTCTCCTGTCCTGTTGGATACACTCACCAACTGGCTGCAACGTACCATCAAAACCACTCTACCATGACCATTACTGACATCACCGGATATCTGGACACGCTGGCACCGCCGTCACTGCAGGAATCATACGATAATGCCGGCTTGCTGGTTGGAGAAGGGCATAGTGCCTGCACAGGGGTATTGGTTACGCTGGATGTCACAGAAGCCGTGGTGCAGGAAGCCATCGCCCGGGGTTGCAACCTGATTGTAGCGCATCATCCTATCATCTTCGGTGGACTGAAACGGCTTACCGGCAGCACGTATGTGGAGCGTGTGGTGATGCAGGCATTGCGGCACAACGTAGCCATCTATGCTATACATACCAATCTGGACAACGTGCTGGACGGGGTAAACCAACGGATAGCCGACAGACTGGGACTGATTGAGACATCCATCCTGGCGCCACTGAAGGGCAGGTTAAAGAAACTGATCACCTTTGTACCTAACAACCATGTAGAGCCGGTACGGAAAGCCCTGTTTGCTGCAGGCGCCGGACGGATTGGTTTATATGATGAATGCAGTTTCAATACCGAGGGCTTGGGTACATTCAGGCCGCTGGAGGGCAGCAACCCCTACCTGGGGCAGCACGGTGTACGGCAACATGAACCGGAGGTGCGCATTGAGGTAATCCTGCCCGCACATGCGGAGCGTACGGTCTTGTCGGCACTTCGGCAGGCACACCCCTACGAAGAGATCGCCTATGACATCATTTCACTGGACAATTCGTGGCAAGATGCCGGTGCCGGTATGGTGGGGGTACTACCTGAACCAATGGAAGAAACCGCCTTCCTGCAACTGGTGCGGCAACAACTACCGACAGGCTGCATCAGACACACACCGCTGCTGGGCAAACCGGTCAGCAAGGTAGCGTTGTGTGGTGGTTCCGGTAGTTTTCTGCTACCCAATGCCATTGCTGCAGGGGCGCAGGTGTTCCTGTCGGCCGACTTTACCTACCATAAGTTTTTCGATGCCGACGGACGCATCGTCATCGCCGATATCGGACACTTTGAGAGTGAGCAATTTACGCGGGATTTATTAGTAGAGAGATTGCAGGAAAAATTTGCTAATTTTGCCGTTCGTTTGTCGACAATCGACACAAATCCTGTACAATATCTCGTCTGACCTATGGCAGTGAAAGAAATGACTACCGAGGATAAGCTGAAGGCACTATTCCATCTTCAGACCATCCATTCCAAATTAGATGAAATCCACACCCTGAAAGGTGAACTTCCCATGGAAGTGAGCGACCTGGAAGATGTTATCGTAGGCCTGCAAAGCCGGTTGGGCAAGGTGGAGGCAGAAATCCATGAGATGGAAGCCGCCATCAGCAACTACCGCAACGGCATCAAGGATGCGGAAGCGCTCATCGTGAAGTACGACAAGCAGATGAGCAGCGTAAAGAACAACCGGGAGTATCAGGCGCTCGAGAAGGAAATCGAGATGCAGAAGCTGGAGATACAGTTGGCTGAAAAGCGCATCAAGGAAGCCCACGAAACCATCGAGACCAAGCAGAAATACCTGGAGGAATCCAAGGAGTTGCTGTCTCACCGCATGGAAGATCTGGAAGAGAAGAAGAACGAGTTGGGTCGAATCATTGAGGAGACGGAGAAAGAGGCAGATGCTTTGCTGGCCGAAGCCGAAAAGCAGGCCAATACCATAGACGACCGTCTGGTGTCAGCCTATGACCGCATCCGGAAGGCATACAGCAATAAATTGGCCGTAGTAAAGATTGACCGCGACAGTTGTGGCGGTTGCTTCGCAACCATACCTCCACAGCGTCAGTTGGAAATCAGCCAGCGCAAAAAGGTGATTGTTTGCGAACACTGTGGTCGCATCCTTGTTGATGCCGCCATTGATATGGAAAACGAATAATCGCTAACCGATATAATGATCAAGAACCCGCCGATGGCGGGTTTTTTTGTGCTCCAATGGATGGTGATGCCCAAGATATCGGCTTTTCGGCGCTGACCCTCCCACACCCATCCGGTAACAAAAAGGCAACCTGCCGTTCATGCTACTCTCCTCATTTCCTGTAAGTTTGCGCCATGCACCGACTACTCCTGGCTATCTTGATAAGTTTCCCCATAACGGTCAGTGCTGCCGGTCATTTCACCCTTAGCGAAGGCATACGAAACGCCTATCAGGCCGTGATACGCCTGCAGCTTCCGGTGGCAGATTCCTTGCTGTCCGTTGCATCCCGGCAAGATCCGGACAACCTGTTGATTCCGTTTGTGGCAGACTATGCCGATTTCTTCCGACTATACATCCGAGAGGATGAATCCTATTATTATGACATCCTTTACCGGAAGAAGGCACGGCTCCGGCAAATCCAATCGGGCGACGACAGCTCTCCCTTCTACCTGTTCTGTCAGGCAGAGATACATCTGCATTGGGCGATTGCCCGGCTGAAGTTCCGGGAATATGTAGGTGCCTTTGCCGATGTACGAAAGGCTTACCAACTGTTGGAGCTCAATCTGCAACAACATCCCGGGTTCGCCCTGAACCGCAAAAGCATGGGTGTGCTGAAGGCCGCCATTGGGGCCATTCCCGACCAATACCGCTGGGGTGCCGACCTGATGGGCTGGGAAGGCACTATCGATCAGGGAGCATCGTACTTGAAGGCCTTGCACAACAGCAACGACCCGGTGGTACGCGTGTTCAAGCCTGAGATCACCCTTTTGCTGTCTTACCTTACCCTTCATCTGTTGCAAGACAGGGATGGTGCATGGGCACAGGTAAATCAACCTGCTTATCTGAAACGTGATGATTTGTTGGCACATTTTGTGAAGGCCAGCATCGCCATGCACGTAGGACGCAACGACAGCGTAATTGCCATACTGGAGCGGGCTCCTACCGACAGAAGATTTGAGCCATTCCCTTTTCTGCAGTACATGATGGGACAGGCCTACAGCCGAAAGCTGGACTATCGGGCAGATGACTACTATCGGCAATTCCTGGCCAACTTTCACGGCAGGAACTACCGGATGGAGGTGTGGCAAAAGCGTGCCTGGCTTGCGTGGCTGCGTGGTGATACAGAAAAATATGCCTACTTCCTGCAGCAGCTGCAGCAAGAGTCCGAGTCGGATATCGATACGGATAAGGCGGCGTTGGAGGAGGCACAAAAAGGATATGTCCACCATCACCTGCTGCTGAAGGCCCGACTCTTATTCGATGGTGGATACTATACGCAGGCACTAGGACTGTTACAGGGCCTTACCACAGACAACTTTGTGGCGTTGCACCACAAGCTGGAACTCTCCTACCGGCTCGGTAGATTGTATCAGGCTGTTGGACAGTCTGCCAAGGCTGTTCCATTCTATTTGTCTACCCTATCTATGGATACGGGCACAAACCTCTATTTCGCACCCAATGCGGCGCTACAGCTGGGCCTGATCTATGAGCAGCAGCAAAACAAGGCGGCAGCAAGACGCTATTATGAAACCTGCCTTACCTACAAGAAGCATGTATATGCGCAGAGTCTGTCCACACAGGCCAAAGCCGGACTGCAGCGGCTGGACCGCTAGTTCTTCATCCACATTGCATGCCATGTCTGCTCCGGCGACCGAATTTCCACCAAATAAATACCGGCAGGCAGATGCCCCACATCAGTGAACATGCCGGGATGGTACTGGACGGTGGCCACAGTCTGGCCCGATAGCTGACGAATACTCACAGACGCTGTTACAGCAACACCCTGCACAAAGAAGCCGGTTTGTCCCGGATTGGGCGACAAGGTCACCGTACCGAGCGAAGGTTTTTGGACGGACAACAACTGGTCGAAATTGATGGGTGTGCCCCACCGCCTGACGCCTTGTTGCGCATATACCAATATGCGATGATGCCGGCGTATATCTGTAGAGTCGAGCCACTCGGTAACCCCTAGTCCATCACCATACACCTCCCGCAGAATGGTGTCTGCAGCTGGTATCAGGCAGATGTTGGCGGCATCCAGCGTGTAGGGGCGATGTATCTCTTTCCGGAAGATGGGGCCTGTAGTGTCGGAGGTGTAATGCCTGCTGTATCCGTACCTGCCAGGAGCAAACGCAAACAACTGCCGATGATTGCCATTCAGGTAAGTGTAGGCAGATAAGGCCACGGTATCAATAATCGTGTCCACCACAAATGTGGTGTCGCTGCCTGACATATCTTCTGCAACAGTCCACCGCAAACGCTCCTGTGTAAACCACAGCGTGTCCGTGGTTACATCCACGGCTACGTTCAACACCAATCGCTTTTCCCGGGTGGTATATTGGATGTTGTCAATGGCATCATCTACCTGATCGATATAGTGTAGTTCATAGCCTTTGCGAAGGTCAAACACCGAGAATGCGTTCAGCAGGCGCTGTCCCAGCGGGGGCGATGTAAACCCGATGAGGGTATAGGTGGTGGTGTCCGCCGGGAAGTGCTGTAGGTTATAGATGGTGCTGAAGCCGTATCGTTCAGTAAAGGAAAACGTCTTGCCGTTCCAGACAGAGGCAATTGCTGCACCGCCGGCATCCCGCTCTTCGAGCGTAAAGGTCTTCACCCTGTCGATGGTGCCGATGATGTCCACAAACTGATCGTTGGTCTGTGTAGCCTGCAGGTAACGTCCGTCCGGGTAGGTGTACATCCGATAGCTGTACCCATTGGTTTCTCCTGGCCGGAAGAATATGGTGTCGCCTTGCTGATTGAAGAAGTAATTATCGACACTACCACCTACTTCCATCCGCTCACCCAACCACGACGTGGTACTGGCACTAAGGACACAAGGAGCCGGCAAACCGGACAAACTATCGACTACGGTGTAAAAGGTGAACGATGTGTCGTTGCCTCCGAGCGGCGTGATGGATACCACCTGCGCCATCTCCATGATTCCGCCGCCCTCATAAATCCCCGCACCTTGTGTCCGCACCATCTTGAACTGTTGTGCCTGCAGCGCAGTAGCTGCGCACATCACCACACACAGGTGTAAAACACGGAGAAGGGAAGTCACGGTAAATCGGTAATGTTGCATTCTATGCGAATTGAATCCGGAGTAGCGCTGCAATCATACAACACGTTTGGCCTTGCTGCCAGCGCCATGCATTTTGCTGCTTGTACAAATGTAACCGACTTGCGGGAGGCTGTGCGATATGGCGCCGAAAAAAGTTGGCCATTGTTCATTTTGGGTGGCGGCAGCAACATATTGCTAACCGGTGATGTAGGGGGTCTTACTATTCATGTTGCACTTCCCGGCAAGGAAGTAGTTGATCGCAAGGGGACAGACGTACTGGTTCGGTTTCAGGCCGGCGAATTGTGGCATGACTGTGTGATGTGGAGCATCGCCAATGGTTGGGGTGGCATGGAAAACCTAAGCCTCATTCCCGGTCGCATGGGAGCTGCTCCTATGCAGAACATCGGCGCCTATGGGGTGGAGCTGAAGGATATCTTCCACTCCCTGGAGGCCCTCGACAGAAAAACCGGCGCTATGGTCACCTTTACGGCCGCTGATTGCCGGTTCGGATACAGGGAGAGCATATTCAAGCATGAGGCCAGAGATCAATTCATCATCACTGCGGTGACCTTGCGACTATCGACCGAACCTGACCTGCACCTGGAATATGGCGCCATCCGCGACACCTTACAGGACATGGGCATCACCAAACCAACGACTCGCGATGTAAGTAATGCCGTGATCGCTATCCGACAGAGCAAATTGCCGGATCCTGCCCGTTTGGGCAATGCCGGCAGCTTTTTCAAGAACCCGGAAATCAGCACCGAAGCATTCCAGCAGCTGGTGAGTGACTTCCCGCAGGTGCCTCATTATCCGTTGCCGGATGGTCAGGTAAAGATCCCTGCTGCGTGGCTCATAGAACAGTGCGGCTGGAAGGGGAAAGTGGTAGGCCACACGGGAGCTCATGCCCAACAACCACTCGTGCTGGTAAACTATGGGGGCGCCACCGGTGATGAAATCTGGCAGCTGGCACAAGATATCAGGCAGTCTGTGGCAGACAAGTTCTCCATTACACTTCAGCCTGAGGTCAACATAGTGTAGGCCGAGTACCTCCTATGACGCCCTCCTACTATCCTGTCATCCCAAGGTCCACCTTCACCTGAATCAGCCAGTGTAATCAGCCCTTCCGGGATGTGCAAAAAAAAACCGCCCCAAAGGACGGTTTCTTTCTCTGTAGTTCCTGTCAGTTCAGCAACTGTGTCTGCCCTTCCGGCATCATCACGAACTTCAGCAACCTACCCTCTATCAGGTATTGGTTGGCTGCTGCCTTGATATCGTCGGAGGTCAGCCCGTTCACATATTGCTCATAGTTCAGCAGGATGCGCGGATCTTCTCCGTTCTTGTAATATTGCTGCAGCGCACTCAGCCAGAAACTGTTTTCCTTGAGGTCTGTTTCACGTGAGCGGATCATCGTCTCCCTCACCTTTTGCAGGTCCTTATCGGTAGCGCCGTTTTTCTTCATATTGGCGATCTCCTGCATGGCCGTGTTGATGAGTTCTTCCACATTTTCTGGCGAACATCCCCACTGTACCATGAACATGTAATCTTCAACAGGGTACTGGCTGGGCTGAGCGCTAACCCCTACACCATATACACCACCCTTTTCTTCGCGCATGCTCTCACGAAGCTTGATGCGCAACACATCGGCAAGTGCCTGCATCTCAAAACGATTCTCATAGCTCCAATCGAAGACTCCGGTAAACGCCATGGATACCATACTCTTCGGCTCGGTGCCTTTTTGGATCACCTCAGTGATGGCCCTTTCCGGATAACGAATGCCTACATCGCGATAGGATTCGCCATCTCCTGACTCACCGGGCAAGCCGCCGATATAGGTGGCAAGCAGTGGCTTGATGGCCGCAATGTCGAAGTTGCCCACGAAGAAGAAGGTAAAGTCGCCGGCATTAGCAAAACGCTCCGCATAGATATCAAAAGCCCTATCGAGGTCAACCTTGTCGAAGTCGGCAGCTTCCGGCACCCTGGCGCGTGGGTGATCCTGATACAATGCCTTCATGTATTGCTTCATGAAGTAGAACTGCGGGTTGGCATCCAGGTTCTGATAGATCATCTTCTGCTGCTGCTTGAAGCTGGCAAATGATGTTGGGTCTTTCCTTGGTGCGGTAAAGTAGAGGTATTGCAGCTGTAGATAAGTCTCCAGATCTGCTGGTGTTGTGCTGCCAGAAACACCTTCGCTTACGTTTTCAATGAAAGGATACAGCTCTACATTCTTGCCACTCAGCACTTTCTGCAGGTCAGTAGCAGAGAAGGTACTGATTCCACTCATGGCAGCAATCGCTGTGACAAATTCTGCTGAGAAGTAGTCCTCATCACTGTACAAAGACGTACCCCCAAAGCTTTGCGCTCCTACCAGAATCTCGTCGTTCTTGAAGTCAGTAGGCTTCAGGATTACAGTAGCGCCATTGCTGAAGGTAAGTTGGGTGATGCCCAGCTCGTCGATGGTTTCTTCCTGCACGATAGCACCGGCTGCAGGCATGTCTGTCAGCAAATCGCTGGACTTGAAGTTGTCTACATAAGGTTCAATCTCCATCTCCTTTACCTCATTGTAGATGGTCAGTAGATCCTCTTCTGTAGGCATGTTCACGCCCTCCTTATCCGGTCCGGTTGCGATGATTACTGTGCTCTTGTCTTCCATCCAGTTCTTGGGCAGTGCGTTCACTTCATCCAACAAGATTCCATCCATCAGGGCAGACGCTTTCTCATATTCGTAGGCGATGCCCGGAGCCGGCTGGCCTTCCAGGAAGTGGTCTACCAGTTCATAGGCCAGGGAGCGGCTTTCAATCTTATCCCGCTCATTGTATTGGTTCTCGATTTCACTCATCAGCGCATCTTTGGCACGCTGGAGTTCACCTTCGGTAAATCCATGGCGGACCATGCGCTCATTCTCAATGAGGATGGTGCGGAAACCACGGTCTATCTCACCTTCGTTGGCAAACGCAGAAGTAGTATAGGCAGATGTGGTGCGCGTAACACCTCCGAAGTAGCTGCTGGCATTCACGAACGGTGGGTTCTCCTGCTGCATGAGCTCGTCGTATCGCTGGCTGAGCATCCTGCTGATGAGGCGGTTCATGAGGTAGGTGCGGTAATCTCCCAGCGTAGCCATGGCTTGACGTGGCTGCTTGTAGTACACACTGACATTGGAGAAAGAGGCCTCCTGATCACTTACCACCTTCACGAGAGTTTCTTCGTGAGCCGGCAAATCATAGACCTCACGGGGCCTGGCATTCTCCGGATTAGTGAGACCGGAGAAGTGTGACTTGATTTTCTCTTCTACCTCGTCTACATCAAAGTCGCCAACTATGATAACTGCCATCAGATCGGGACGGTACCAGTCCTTGTAGAACCGCTTGATGGCATCATAGGGGAATGTCTCGAGGATATCTACCTTACCGATAGGCAAGCGTTCTGCATACCGGGAATTGTTGAACAACACGGGCAGGTATTGATACATCATGCGGTTGTCTGGCCCCAAACGAAGGCGCCATTCTTCCACCACAACGCCCCTTTCCTTGTCGATTTCCTCATCCTCGAACAAGGCCAGGTGCGCCCAGTCTTCGAGTACCTGGAATGCTTTATCGAAGATCTCTGCCGAGTCGGTGCGTGGCTTCAGCATGTACACGGTTTCGTCGAAACTGGTGTATGCGTTCACGTGGGCACCGAATTTCTGACCGGTCAATTCGAAGAAGTCGATGAGCTCAAGCTTTTTGAAATTCTCGGTGCCATTGAACAGCATGTGCTCGGCGAAGTGTGCCAATCCCTGCTGATCGGGGTCTTCCTGTATGGATCCGGCGTTCACCACTAACCGCATTTCAGCGCGGTTCTCCGGCTTGCTGTTCTTCTTGATGAAATAGGTAAGTCCATTGTCCAACACCCCTGTCCGGATATCCGGATCCAGTGGAATAGCTTCAGCGAAAGATGGATCTGTTTTAGGCGTTTGCGTACAAGCCGCCAACAGCGCACCTGTCAACACCCACATGAAAATAAATCGTTGCACCATACCGTGAATTTTTATGCGCTTCAAAAATAGGTGCTTCCTATGGCAGCGTCATCTTTGCCGTGGCATATAAGGGTGAGAAAGTGTTAAAAAGAATTAAATGCAGGCCATTTCCCCGCAGATTCCCTGAAAACCAGCGGATTACCTATTCTTCCAGAACGATTGAAATCACACTGAATACCATAATCAGGACGGTAAGATGCCACCTAAAACAGTATTCATCTACCCAAGAACTGGATCACAGCTGATAGCATACGATACAAGGATTATGTGTTTCCACGAGAGGATGTTGCCTTCGGTTTAGAACCGAAAGCCGACAGTCATGGCAATGCGGTGGTCGTTGTCGGTAACCAATGCTGCACCAATTACTTCATCAGGATTATCCAACGTATATGGCAGGTAGGGGTACCTGTTGGTAGCAAATACATAGGCTATGTCGAAAAATCCTACCTCACCCCGCTTACCCAAGCCAAGGGAGAAACCACTCCGCTGATAGTTGGCATTATCCGGCGCCAAGTCTTCTCGGAGGGCCGCTGTCTGATAGTTAAAGCCGGCACGGAACCGCCATTGGTCAAACACATATTCCCCACCCAGACGCACACTATGTACTCCTTGATACTTATCCCGTAATTGATTGTTCAGTTGGGTTTCAAACGGTTGATCCTGTAGTAGGTTGAACCGGAACCTGCTCATTGAGTAGTTGACATATTCATAGTCGGCACTGATGAAACCCAGCTGCGGAAAGATTGCCGACACGCCCCCCAACAACCGCCATGGTGTCAGCAAGGAATAATCGAACAGTCCGTTGGGCGACTCAATCTCAAAGCTCCCCTCAGCTACGGTAGAGCTGATCACAGAGAAGAACTGATCGGACAATCGGAAGAAGGTAGGTGAATGTACGGCCGCACCCACACGGATATTATCGGTTAGGTGGCCCAGGATGCCGATTTTGAGGTTAACCCCCGACCCGCGCGTTTCCACGCGCTCGCTGAGGGTGAAGGTGCTGAAGCCTGCTATGTTGTTATCGGCATCGTTTTCTGTGTAGGTGTTGGTGTAAACGGAACGCAGGGCAGGTAATCCAAGGGTAGCTCCTACGAATAATCTATTGCCATAGTTGCCCGCAAACGAAATGGCCCACTCATCAATCGCACCACGCTGTCGCAGGTTGCCCGACTGTGTAACACCACCATCGGGCACCCGGGAGAGGTACTGAAGGGTATCGGTAACGGCAGGATCAATCAGATAGGCTTCATAGGCCAGTCCGGCCTGATAGGGGAAGGTGCTGTATACCTGTGATGGAGCTGTACCTCCATTGCTGCTGGCTTGCTGCGCATAGAAATCCAGCAGTGAGTTACCACCATTGAGGCCCTGAAAACTGGCAAGGGTATTGAAATTAGCCTGTCTGTTGTAGCCGAAGCCAAATGACGTGGAAACCCATCCGGTGGCCCGCTGCCTTCCTCTGCCATCATAATGGTTCTTGTTGAACACGAATCCGAAGTTGTTTATGTTGAAGTTGAGTTTCCCATCTTCGGTAGCATTGGAGAAATATTGCGATTCCGTGTCGTTGAAGTGAAACTCTGGTGAAAACAGCATCTCTGCCTTTCGATACAATCCCAGCCCTGCCGGATTCTGGCTCATGGTGGATAAATCGCCACCCACCGCTGTGAAGGCACCCCCAGCACCCATGAAACGTGCCGAGCCGCCCAGGTCCAGCATGCTGTAACGCAGTGCCTCAATATCGCTTTGTGCCTGCACCAGCAAGGACACACTAAGGGCTATGAATGACAAGATTTGTTTCATGATGTCCGGTTTGTGTACAGTGAAAATTATCGTCCGCCGCCACTTCTGCCACCACCGAAGGAGCCGCCACTACTACGGCTGGGGCTGCTACCTCCTCCACTGCGACTGGGCGAGCTGAAGCTGCCGCCGCTGCTGCGGGAAGGGCTTGAAATTGAGCCCCCACTGCTGCGGGACGGTGATGAGATAGAACCGCCACTACTGCGGCTGGGAGAGCTGCTACGGCTGGGGGAGCTGTAGCTACCACCACTTTGCCTGTCCGGGCTACTGTAGCGACCTCCGCTGCTCTCGCGGGAAGGGCTGCTGCTGCGGGACGGCTGCGGGCTGTAGGATGGACTGCTGCTGCGTGAAGGAGCACTGTAGGTGCCACTGTTGCGCTGCGGCGCAGGCGTATTGTTGCGGTAAGTAGGAGCGCTCTGCTGACGGGATGGCGTGTAGGATGGCTGACGAGGTGCATCATACTGCCGGGTCGGCTGCTGTCGCTGAATGGTTTGGTTGCGCTCTTCCCGCTGCACCTCGCCACCACGGGATGGCTGATTACTCCAGGTACTGCCATTTGTGCGGATGGCAGGTTGGCGGGTATTGTCGGTAACGGTTCGCGGCCCGCTTCCTACTGATGGCGCACGCTCTTCACGTACCGGCGTAGCTACGCTACTGCCCTGGGTTCGGTTATTACCCGGCTGTGTAGTGTAACCGGGTGAATTTACCATACCCGGATCGGCCTGCATGCCTGTGGCTGCCTCACCGGACACGCGATTGCTGCGGTCTGTACTGGTACCCACCTGCCTGTTGCCTCCTGTAGCAGGTGTCTGAGACTGCACAGGGGTGCGATCCATACCACTCTGCAAGGACTGACCGCCCTGAATTGCACGACCATCATTCATCTGTGTACCGATGCCTGTGCCGTTGTCGGTTACAGAACCGGTTTTGCCGTATTGCACACTGGCACTGCGTGGGGAAGTAATATTGGCGTTGCTGGCAGTAGTGTTGCGAGATCCGTAATAAATGTTACCCGGATTTACGCTGCCTACATTGCCGACCAGGCCATTGTTCCAGCCGTTGTTCCAAACGCCGTCATAATAGCCATTCCAGTAGCCGTTCATGTAGCCATTCTGCCAAGCCCAGGAGTTCCAACCCCAATTGTTCCAGCCCATCGAATTCCAACCCCAGTTGTTCCAGCCCCAGTTATTCCAACCCCATGTGTTCCAACCCCAGTAATTACCGGGACCCCAGCGGTTCCAGGAGTTCCATCCGCAGTTGAATCCTGGCCATGGATCATACACATACCAGCCACCCCAGCCCCAATTGTTCCAGCCCCAGGATGCTCCCCATGGACGGTAGTTCCAGGGCCTTCCCCAGCCGATGTAGATGTTGGATCCAGCAAAGAAAGGATCATACCAGTAATAGTCTATGTATGCGCCACTCCAATAAGAGAAGCCGTCGAAAGGACGATGGAAACGACGTATCCGGCTGGCGTACATGTAATCGTAGTCGTCCTCATAGAAATCATAGTTATCGCCATTGTAGTTGTTGGTGATGTAGGTGTTGCCCTGCGCATCTTCATACATCTCCGTGGTTACATTGCGGTCCAGATCGTTGTCATACCTGTTGGTCATCGGCCGGAAATCATCCCTGCGAGATGGCTCGTTGTCGCTCAGCCGATCATCATACAATCGGTCATTGTCAATCACCACCGCAGTTGAAGGCGTGTGGTACAAGTCATCAGCCGGCACACGGGTATAGTACCGGGAAGAGGAACAGGCTGTTGCTGCGAGAGCTGCGAGGATCAGAAGGAAATGGATCGCTTTCATAATCGGGCCTTTTTAGGTTACTTTGCGGGCTGAATCCCACTAAAATAATGTCTTTAACCGACGTTTTGTTTCATCTGCAGTAATTCACGCAAATTTCATTCCAAACTTTTACGATGGGCAAGGTAATCACACCCCGGGACACGGATTATTCTCAATGGTACAACGATATCGTATTGAAAGCCGGGCTGGCAGACTATTCAGCGGTGCGGGGATGCATGGTCATCAAACCATACGGGTTTGCCGTGTGGGAAAACATGAAGCAATATCTGGACAAACGATTCAAGGAAACCGGACACCAAAATGCCGCCTTTCCGTTGTTTATCCCGAAAAGCTTCCTGAGCAAAGAAGCGCAGCACGTGGAAGGCTTTGCCAAGGAATGCGCTGTAGTAACGCACTACCGCCTGAAGAATGATCCGGAAGGCAAACAAGGTCTCATTGTAGATCCGGATGCCCGTCTGGAAGAGGAGCTGATCGTACGTCCTACGTCGGAGACCATCATCTGGGATACCTACAAGAACTGGATACAAAGCTATCGCGACCTTCCCTTGCTGATCAATCAGTGGGCGAATGTGGTACGCTGGGAGATGCGTACACGCCTATTCCTGCGTACAGCAGAATTCTTCTGGCAGGAAGGCCACACGGCTCATGCTACGCGCGCAGAGGCAGAAGCAGAAACACATTTGATCCACGACCTGTATGCCGATTTCATGGAGAACATGATGGCTATCCCCGTACTGAAGGGAGTAAAGACCGAGTCGGAGCGATTTGCCGGCGCTGTGGATACGTACACTACGGAAGGCCTGATGCAGGATGGCAAGGCACTACAGATGGGCACTTCCCACTTTTTGGGGCAAAACTTCGCCAAGGCATTTGACGTGAAATTCCTGAACAAGGAAGGTCGTGAAGAGTATGCCTGGGCCACCAGCTGGGGTGTTTCTACCCGACTCATGGGCGCCCTCATCATGGCACACAGTGATGACGACGGATTTGTAGTGCCGCCCAAGTTGGCGCCATTGCAGGTCGTGATTGTACCAATCTACAAGTCTGACGAGGAACTGTCGCGTCTCCGTGAGCTGGCAGACCGGCTCATGAAGGAACTGCGCAGCAAGGATATTTCGGTGAAATTCGACGACCGTGACAATTATCGGCCGGGTTGGAAGTTCAACGAATATGAGCTGCAAGGTGTACCGGTGCGTGTTGCCATTGGACCACGCGATCTTGATAATGGCGTCGTAGAAATCGCCCGTCGGGATACCAGAGAAAAAACAACCATTCCTGTAGATGGCGTAGCGAGCTACATAGGCGACTTGCTGGACAACATACAGGATTCCTTGCTGGCACGTGCCCGACAATTCCGGGCAGACAACACTACCTATGTAGACGATTTTGCTACCTTTAAGGAGGTGCTGGATGGCAAAGGAGGATTCATCTATGCCCACTGGGACGGTACTCCGGAAACGGAGGAAGCCATCAAGAATGCTACCAAAGCTACGATTCGGTGCATTCCTTTGGACGATGATACAGAAACCGGACAATGTGTTTTCTCCGGTAAACCATCGGCCCGCAGAGTTGTATTTGCCAAAGCTTACTAATTAAACCCCTATGCCTGAACTAAACACCGGATTGCCTAAGATCATCGGCGCCATCAAGTCGAGATCCTTCGCCAAGCAGGATGTATTCCATAACACACTCGACGTATTTGAACAGTTCCGAACTATTTTGGAACAGGAGGTTGCTGCCATTCAAGAAAAACTGGCAGGTGCCGACCATCAGGTGGACATTCAGATAGAAGCCAGCGACAACTTTGAGGTGCGCCTGAAGATAGCCGGCGATATCATACTGTTCAGTATGCACTCCAATGTCTTCAACTTTGAGGACAACCACTTCGTGCAGCAGACTGCCTATGTGCGGGAGGATACGACACGCTCGTATTGTGGCATGATCAGCATCCACAACTTTTTGGCCGATTCTTTCAAATACAACCGGTTAACGGATATCGGATACCTGATTGCCCGCGTGTTCATCAACCGGGAAAACCACTTCTTTGTGGAAGGACACCGGCAGCTGGGTTTCCTGTACAACGACTTTGAGAAGGCGGTAATCAATCCGGTTTACATCCGTGGCATCATCGAAGCGGCTATTCAGTACTCCCTGGAGTTCGAGTTATTGGTGCCTCCATTCAATGCTACCAGGGAGATTACCGTGCAGGCTATGCAAATCATGAGCATGCAGGCCGGTTGGCGTACTGCCAAGCGCCCCGGGTTCAAGTTCTACCAGGATCAGGAGGGCTTTAGCGCAGAACACGAAGATGGAAATCACTAACGCTTCCGGGACATCCAATAGAAGGTGAAGGCATAGGCATGCCGTTCATCTGCGTCATGGTGCTCCTGTTTTTCGATCTGCCATTCAGACCAATCGATGTGGGGAAAGAACACTTCTGCCTCAGGAAAGGTGGCATCCACCACCGTCAGGTACAGCTTATCCAACAGGTCGAATGATTGCTCGTAAATCTGACCCCCGCCAATGATGAATACCTCCTGCTGATCTGCCGCCGCTGCCTGCTCAATTGCCCTGGCTATGGTATCCACCACCACACCACCTTCTACCTGATAGTTGGCCTGCCGGGTAATGATGATGTTCAGCCGACCCGGCAGCAGCCGACCCAGTGATTCAAAGGTATTGCGGCCCATGATGACGGGGTGACCCATCGTGACCTGCTTGAAGTGCCTGAAATCGTCAGGCAGGTGCCACAGCATGTCGTTGCCCTTGCCGATGGCGCCATCCTTGCCGATGGCTACAATGGCCGATACTACTGGCTTTGCGCTGGTCATACGGCAACCGGTGCTTTGATGGGAGGATGTGGATCATAGTTCCGGAGCTCAAAATCCTCGTACCGGAAAGCAAACAAGTTGTCGATTGCCGGATTGATGTGCATGGTCGGCAAGGGACGAGGATCACGGGTAAGTTGCAGCTGTGCCTGCTCCACGTGATTCTTGTACAGGTGCACATCTCCAAAAGTGTGGATGAACTCACCGGCTTGCAGCCCCGTTACCTGCGCCACCATCATGGTAAGCAATGCGTAGGAAGCGATGTTGAAGGGCACACCCAAAAACACATCGGCACTTCGTTGATACAGCTGACAGGACAACTTGCCGTTGGCCACATAAAACTGAAACATAGTATGGCAAGGTGGCAAGGCCATGCTATCAATGTGTGCCACATTCCAGGCACTTACAATCAGCCGCCTGCTGTCCGGGTTCTTCCTGATCATGTCCACCACCTGGCTGATCTGATCGATCTGCCGGCCATCATGGGTAGGCCAGCTGCGCCACTGATAGCCATACACCGGCCCCAGATTACCTTCCTCATCGGCCCATTCATCCCAAATAGACACCTTGTTGTCCCGCAGGTACTTGATGTTGGTGTCGCCTTGTAAAAACCACAACAACTCGTGGATGATGGAACGCAGATGAAGCTTCTTGGTGGTGAGGCAGGGAAAACCCTGTGCCAGATCGAAGCGCATCTGATACCCAAAATAGCTATACGTTCCGGTGCCGGTACGATCGCCCTTTTCCGTGCCATTGTCCAGCAGGAAACGAAGCAGCGATAAATATTGGGTATCTACCTGATTGTGTATGGTGGCCATGACATAAAAATACGGGTAGTGCTATATCGATGGAGGAAAAAAAATAAACTGCTGTGTAAAACATGGTCGCAGGGAATGGGTTACCTGAGGAGGAAGGCATTTTGATAGCTTTGTTCCATGTTCGACAAGCGTATACAGATTGGCGTGATTGTGGTGTTTGGGTTGCTGGTTGGATGGTCGGCATGGCAGGCTTTCAGTATCCGTTTCAACTATGATTTTGAGTCGTTTTTTCCGGAAGATGACGAAGTGCTGGAGTTCTATGATTTCTTCCGGCAGCAGTTTGAGCCGGACGACAA
>CAYYHM010000012.1:24316-31196 GCA_964471795.1 uncultured Chitinophagales bacterium
AAACATGGATTTTCCACGTACCACATTGCCGGACGTTCCTACTATCAAAGTGTGCTGGCTGACAAGGCGAAAGAGGAGTTCATCTTGTATGCAGGCATCAGTGCGCTCATCATATTTGTCGTTTTCATACTGCTGTTCAAGAAGTTCTGGGGTGTTACCATCGCCATGATCAGCGTGCTCACCGGCATGGTCTTGTTCATCGGTTTGTTGGGCGCCTGGGGCAGGGATCTGGATCCAATGAGCAACCTGTTCCCTATCCTCATGATCATTGTGGGGATATCGGATGTAATCCACATCATGTCCAAATACATTGATGAGCAGAACAAGGGAATCGACCGGAACAGGGCAATCCGGATCACCATTCGAGAAGTAGGTATGGCCACATTCCTCACCTCTGCTACCACAGCTATTGGCTTCACCTCCCTGCTCAGCAGCAACATACCCCCTATCAGACATTTTGGTTACACCGCCGCCATTGGTGTATTCATCGCCTTCGGCACAGTAATCCTACTGACACCGGCATTGATCTCCCGATTTCATGTGCAACAAATCATACGTATCAAGCACAAGAAGAGCTACTGGGACAAGTGGATGCAGTGGATGTATGTGTTCACCTGGAAACGCCGTAAAGCCATTGGTTGGGGTGCAGTAGTATTTGTGGTCATCTGCATCGTTGGCATAGCCAACATCTCTACAGACACCCACTTGAGTAATGCTTTTCCGCGGTATGACTCTGTGCGTGATGACTTCCAGTTTCTGGAAACGCGCTTCAACGGGGTACGAAATCTGGAGGTAGCCATAATGCCTGCTGAAGGCTATTCCTTGCACGACAGAGATGTACTTGCCTCCATCGCCTCGCTGGAATCTCATCTGACCTCCTACCCGGCGCTGAGCAACCCGATTTCTCCGGCAACCATCTACAAGTCCCTGAATCAGGGGATGCATGGCGACAATCCGGACTATTACCGGTTGCCTGAGACTGACAGCGACTTCCGGAAGATAAACCGATGGGTGAAGAAGGCACCTTCGGCCATGGGCAACATCCTGGAAAGTGCCGACGGCCGCTACGGAAGGCTTACCCTGAAGTATACAGATGTAGGCTCCGACTCCGGCAAGGTGATTCGGGCATCGATTGCAGCATGGATGAACGAACAGGTGGATACCTCTGTGGTTCGCTTTACGGTAACCGGCACTGCCCTGCTGTTCGACAAGAACAGCGACTACCTGCGCAGCAGTATGATAGAGGGGCTAGGGCTGGCCTTCCTGGTGGTAAGCCTGCTGATGGCGCTGCTGTTTCGCAACCTGAAGATGATTGTCATCTCCCTGGTGCCCAACATCATCCCCCTGCTGTTCAGTGGCGCGCTAATCGGCTATCTGGGCATAGAGCTCGACGCTGCTACCTCTATCATATTTGCCATTGCCTTTGGGATTGCTGTAGATGACACCATTCATTTTCTGAGCAAGTTCCGGCTGGAGCGCAGCAAAGGACAGACCACACGCGGGGCGGTGCGCACCACCTTCCGGGAAAGTGGCAAGGCCATTACACTGACTACCCTGATCCTGTTTCTCGGGTTCTCCATCCTGGCAACATCAAGTTACCCGCCCACCTTCTATGTGGGGCTGCTGGTAGGCATCACGCTGGTGTCGGCGCTCATCGCCGACTTGCTGCTGATACCTGTACTCATCTACGGATTGATTGGTAAGGACTAGAGCTTCCGTCGCTGCATCTCCCGCTTGAGCAGTTGCAACTCACGACTCATCTGTCCGCCTACCGAGGTGTTTTCCCGGGCTCTTCTACTCAGGTAAGGCACCACATCATGTACAGGGCCGTAAGGGATGTATTTTCCAGCGCGAAACCCGGCATCGGCAAGATTGAAGGTAATGTGGTCACTCATGCCCAGCAGCTGGCAGGCAAAGATGTGCGGATGCTGCTTGTCGATACCCCTCTCTTCCACCAGTTCTGCCAGCAGGCGGTTACTTTCTTCATTATGGGTGGCCACACATACGGCCACTCTCTGATAATTATCGATGCAAAAACGGACAGCATCGTTGAAATCACGATCAGTAGCTGCCTTATTGGGTTGTATCGGTGAGGGATAGCCCAATTTTTCTGCACGTGCTCTTTCCTTTTCCATGTAAGCGCCCCGCACCAGTTTGATGCCATAGAGATACCCTCCTGCCTCAGCAGCGGCAACGGCTCTTTTCAGGTAGGCCAGTCGGTCGTGGCGATACAACTGTATGGTGTTACTGACAATGACCTGTTCCTTGTTGTAGGCCTCCATGAGCTCAGTAACCAGATCATCTATCGGCTGTTGAATCCAAGTCTCTTCTGCATCCACATATAAACCTACCTTGTGTTGATAGGCCAGTTGAGCCACGCTGTGCAACCGGTCCTTAACCCGCTGCCACTCTGCCTTCTCTTTTTCAGAAATAGGCATACCTGCATGCAGTTTCTCCAGCAACGGGAAATGGGCGAACCCGGTGACCTTGCAACTCACATATGGAATGCTGGCCTTATCCTTGGCAAACAGAATCTCTCGCTTTATCTCTTCGGCCGTGGCATCGTAATCTGCTTCCGTTGTTTTGGCTTCTACCCCGTAATCGAGAACTGTCAGTACGTTGGCAGCTGCCAGTCTATCAATGGTAGGCAGACTTTTTTGCAGGGTTTCTCCACCCACGAACTGCTGGTAGATGGTGTTTCGTACAAGCCCTTGAATCGGTAATCCTGCCTTCAGCGCCATTGCAGCCACCTGCGAACCGGTGACCGACAGCCATGGGTAGCTCATCATACTGAAAAGCCTGTAGGCACGGCGCAGTGCTTTATCATCCTTGTTACCGAAAGCTATCTCAGTGTTGTCAAAAGACAGCTTCGGCATGATTGCTGTTTCTTCCATGTTGTGCGTGTTGGCCTAAAATTACATATCGGCAATGCTATTTGGGATGACATCCGTTTGCATTGTTAACAAATTGATGCCTCAGTAGTTGGACTGCCACAGTTGCCAAGAAGCCTCTGCCTGTGCTATCAGCATGGTATGGCCGTTGACGCCTGTTGCACCTCGTAGTCTGCCAGCTTTGAGGAATGCTGTTTCGGGTGGATTGTACACCAGATCAATCAATGCATGCGTTTGGGTAATGGCTTCGTAGGGTAGCATGGGCAAGTCGGTCACATTGGGCCATGTGCCCAGGGGTGTGGTGTTAATGATAATTGCCACCTGTGCAATGGTTGTCGCATCTACCTCCTCATAGCGCATCAGGCCATCACCACCCTGACGACTTACCTGCCGGATCAGGAAACCCCTTTTTTGCAGTACATGAATCACCGCTTTTGAGGCGCCACCTGTCCCTAGCACCAGCGCAGTGCGAGGTCGGTTGACGACAAGCAGCGATAGTGTATCAGCAAACCCCAAAACATCCGTATTGTAGCCGATCCACCTACCGCCTGTAACCACTACGGTGTTGACGGCACCTACCTCCTGTGCTTCCTTATCTATGTCATCCAGATAGGGAATGATGTCTGACTTGTACGGTATAGTAACATTAAATCCGCGGAGCGTTACCAGGTTCCGTAATTGCACAATATCCTCCGGAGTATCGAATTGGAACAACCTGTATTCCGCATCCGTGATCTGTTCACGTTCAAACTTTTGCCTGAAGAAGTCAGGGGAAAAGCTGTGCCGCAGGTCTCTGCCGACGAGGCCGAACAGTCTGCTCATACCGCTTCGCCTTTGTTGGCAGCTTTCTCAATCAGGTAGATAAACACGAAGGCGACTATGGACAGTGCAATTGCACCAAACAGCCACGATTCACCGGGATAATCACCCGGCCATACGCTGGCATACCGGAAAGGAACCTCCACGCCGTGGCTATCAAGGCGGTATTCCACCACCTTTTTCCAGGGCCACACCATGTTAAGAGAGCCCAGCATGAACCCTGTCAGCAGGGCGATGGTAAGATCATGAAACCGCTTGAACATCCAGGACAATAAGCGTGCAAATGACAATAATCCGGCCACGCATCCTGCCATAAAAACAAGCAACACCTTAATATCCAGATCCCTGGCAGCCTCCAAAATGAATGCATACTTCCGCAACAGCAACAAGATAAAGCTGCCTGATATGCCGGGAAGAATCATAGCGCATATGGCAATGGCACCACTCAGGAAGATGAACCACAGACCATCCGGCGTCTGTGCCGGTGTAGCAAGCGAGATGTAGAGCGCTATGGCTGCACCTACCAGCAATGCTGCAATCGGTGGCGCTGTCCACTGCCTCACTTTGCGGGCGACAATGAATGCCGAGGCCACGATAAGCCCGAAGAAAAACGACCACACCAATACTTCATAGTTGGTCAGTAACCAGGAAAGCACTTTTACCAGCGATAGCACGCTGAGCAGAATACCTCCAAACAGCGATACCAGAAATGTGCCGTTGATGGCCTTCCACCACCCGGCAATGTCGCCTTTCAGCAACACCCTGAGGGTAGCGGGATTAACTGACTTGATGGAGTTGATCAACTCCTCATAGATACCTGTAATAAAGGCGATTGTTCCTCCTGATACGCCGGGCACCACATCAGCGGCACCCATGCCCATGCCTTTCAGGAATATGTATAGGTAACGTTTCATGCAGAGTATTCCATGCCGTTTTGGTGAAACGGCACAAAAATAACAGAACCTGTCAGCCTTTTCGGTACAAGTCCACCGTTTCGATTACTTCCACGTCGTCGAGGAGTGGCGGATGGAGCTCAAATAGCAAGGTAAACTTGGCAGGGTCGGATTGCAACGCCTCGATAAGGTTGACCAACCCACTGGCACGTTGTCCGGCAGCAAGCTGATAGGCAGCAAGATGGTATTGCAGGGCTGTATCGTCGGGGCAATGCTGGAGTCCATCCTGCGCAGCCTGTGCGGCATTAGCCATGTCGCCATTTTCATAGTACAATCTCGACAAATCAATCCATAGAGCAGGCTCATCAGGCTTCAAGGCCACCACCTTGCGGTAGTTCGCCACCGCTTCATCCACATTACCGGTGAGGTAAGATGTTTCTGCAAAACCGCGGATGTAGTCTACATTGTATTCGTCAAGCTTCAGGGCTTTCTTGTAAGCGTTTAATGACTCGGTATATTTCCCTTCCTCACGGAAGTTCTCGGCAATGCGGAATACCGCCTCATCGTAGTAGGGATCCAGTTGCAGGGCCTTCCGGAAATAGTAGCGGGCTTTGCTGAACCTTCCTAACTTTTCGTGGCACAGTCCCAATCCGAAATAGATTTCTTCATAGGGTTCTGCTACACGAAGTGCTTCTTCAAAAACCAGAATCGCCTCCTCTGCTTTGTCCATTCGCAGCAAAGCCTCTCCCCAATCGCGGAAGGCCATGTCGTATTCTTCGTTGATCAGCGTTACATACTCAAAAGCTTCTGCTGCCTTTTCGTATAGCCCCAATCCGATGTAGGCCTGCCCCAGGTTATACCATGCCAGATAGCTGTATGGATCCTCTTCTATGAGCGCTTTATGCAGCTCGATGCTTTCCGCATACTTCTCGGTCATGTCCACGCAAAACCAAATCCGGTTCAACGCTTCTTCATTACCGGGGTTGAGCTCAAGCACTTTCTTGAGTGCCCGAAATACCAGTTCGAATTTTTCCCAGGCTTCATACACCTCGGACAGCGATAGGTATACTTCTTCCAGATCCTCACTGTCTGCCAGTGATTCTGCCAGTTTTAATTCACTAACAGCTTTCTTGAACTTTCCCTGGAATGTCAGGATTTCGGCGCGTAGCAGGTAGATATCGATGTCCGTCGCATCCAGAATGGCAGCTTGATTCAACAGATCCAGGGCTTTGTTGATTTGCTTCTTCTCAAAGTACAACTCAGCTTGTCTGATCAGGAACAGTTCGCTGTACGCATATTGTCTGGTAGCGAAGATGGCTGCTTCCAACGCTTTTTCCAGTTCATTGCGTGTCTCATAATATTCAATGATCCACTCAAACTCCTCCTCCTCGAAGAACGACAACTGGTCGCTGACGGCCATAGCTTCGTATCGTTCAATCAATTCACTGAACTCGTTCCCTATGTTGTTGTCTTCAAACTCGTTGTTGAACATCTGGGGTTGTTTAGCGGTGACCTTACCAAAGATAAGGTTCTCCGGCAGGGTTCCTATTGCCCTTGCCAACAATTACCGGTGGAAAAAGTGCCCGATAACCATCGTTTCATAAAGACTTTTCGGTTTCATAATACAAGAACCATAACGCCTTTACCAGCAGAAAAGAAAAAAGCCTCAGCGACATTCACTGAGGCTTTGTTGGCCTACCAGGACTCGAACCTAGAATAACAGAACCAAAATCTGCTGTGTTGCCAATTACACCATAGGCCAGTGCAAAATGCGGATGCAAATATACGATCACTGCCAATTTTCAGCAAGCATCACTCGTATTTTTCAAACAGTTTCTTCATCCCCAATCCTTTCAGCACTTTTTTCACGCCGTTTTTACTTGTCTCTTTCAAGTCGGTCATGGCCCGCTTGGCAAATCCTTCGCTGGGTCTGGCCTTGAAGATCGTATCGTGGTACTTCACACCGGGGCCTACGGGGGTGTACATGTACACGAACATAGACTTGCGGGTAACATCTTCGGGCACGGTGATGGTGGAATAGCCGTGATAGCTCACCTCGTTGCACTCGAATATGGCTGCTTTGTTGAAGCCTGGCATGATTTCCGCTTCCAGGTTCTTCACTTTAGGATCCCACAGCTCCAGATAGCCTCCATACTCCCTTTTCCAGTCTTTGTTAAGGAAGATGAGGAGATTGAGCCGTCGATGCAGGTTGAGGATTGGATGCACGCTAAAGTCAACGTGTACATCCAGGAAGCTGCCGTTAGTACCCTGATGGAG
>CAYYHM010000012.1:31296-42789 GCA_964471795.1 uncultured Chitinophagales bacterium
TATGCAATCGTTCTACAGGATCAACAATATTGCCGGTTGGCTGGTGTTTGCCTTTTCCCTTATTGTCTACGTGGCAACTATGGAGCCAACAGCCAGTTTCTGGGATTGTGGCGAGTTCATCTCGGCCGCCTATCTGCTGGAAATCGTTCACCCGCCAGGATCACCTCTTCATGCCATAGTAGGACGTGTGTTCACCTTGTTCGGTGAGCCTGCCTGGATGATGAACCTGTTGAGTGCCGTGTCCAGCGCATTCTGTATCCTGTTTTCATTTTGGTCAGTTACCTATCTGGCCCGGAAAGCACTAGGTAAGCGTGGTGATGAGCTAAGCCAGGGAGAAGCCATTGCCGTTCTTGGTGCCGGTGCCATTGCCGGACTGGCAGGCACGTTCCTGGATTCATTCTGGTTTTCCGCTGCTGAGGCAGAAGTTTACGCCTTCAGTGCCTTCTTCACCTTTGCCATGATATGGGCCATGCTGAAGTGGGACTACAACGCCGATAAGCCTTATGGCGACAGATGGCTGGTATTGATTGCCCTGCTGACAGGTCTGGGGGTAGGCGTTCACCTGCTGCATCTGCTCGTTATTCCTGCGCTGGCCTACATCTACTACTTCCGCCGGTACGATTTTTCGTGGAAGGGCTTCGGTATCACCTTTTTGGCAGGCTTCGGCTTGCTGGCATTCTCATTGTGGGGCGTGCTTGACTATTTTGTTCGTATTGCTGCCAAGATCGACTACTTGTTTGTAAACAACTTCGGTCTGCCGCTTACCAGTGGCTTCTTTTTCTTCTTGATTTTGGTGTTCGGTTTGGGCATCTATGCGATCTACTATGCCCGTCAGCGCAACATACAATGGTTACAGCTATCCATTTTGTCCTTCTTGATGGTGATCATCGGCTTCTCCAGCTACACCATGGTGATGCTGCGCAGTAATGCCAACACCCCCATCAACATGAACGAGCCAAAAGATCCATACACGCTGCACAGCTATCTGAAGCGCGAGCAATATGGTAGCAGACCGCTGATATATGGCCCCTACTTTACCGCACAGCCTTACGACGCTACCGAGGTGGGCGATCGATATCGCTACAATGAGCAGGAGGGTGTGTATGAGGTAATCGGCAAGAAAATAGAGTACGCCTACAAGATTGGCGAGGACTTCCGTCAGCGGATACGCAGTGCTTACCCCAATTATTCAGAGGGGCAAATCAATGCGGTAGTGGCGCAGTACCAGGAAATGAACAAGTTCACCATCTTCCCACGGATGGGATCTACGGTAAACGAGGACCATGCCAGACAGTACAGGGCATGGCTGGGTATGGGGCCAAACGAGACTCCCGACTTTGGTGATAACATCAACTTCTTCATCAAGTACCAGCTTGGCTACATGTACTGGCGATACTTCCTGTGGAATTTCGCCGGTCGGCAAGATGATCTGCAAGGGCATGTAGACCGTGGCCGTACCAATGGTAACTGGATCACGGGCATATCTTTCATCGACAATGTGTTGGTTGGATACAATCTGGATCAGCCCGACTCGGCAGCCAGCGATGCGCGCAACAAGTTTTACCTGTTGCCGCTCATCCTGGGGCTCATCGGTTTCTTCTACCACATCCGGAAGGACAGCAAGATGGCATGGGTGGTATTCCTGTTGTTCCTGTTCACCGGCATCATGAACATCGTAAACTCCAATCAGCCGCCATCTGAACCACGCGAACGCGATTATGCAGTAGCTATATCATTTGTGGTGTTCGCCTTCTGGATTGGTTTAGGTGTGTTGGCCATGTATGAGTGGCTCAAAGACCGCAACTTCCTGTCCCCACAAGGCAGCGCTTTTGCCAGCACAGGTGTAGCATTGGCCATTCCACTGGTATTGGGCTGGCAAGGCTGGGACGACCACGACCGCAGCAACCGCTCCCTGGCCAGAGACTCGGCCATTGCCTATCTGGAATCCGTGGCGCCCAACGCCATCCTGTTTACCCAGGGCGATAATGACACCTACCCGTTATGGTACCTGCAGGAGGTGGAAGGCATCCGTAATGATGTGCGGGTGGTGAACCTCAGCCTGTTGGCTGTAGACTGGTATGTGGATCAGCTGCACAATAAGATCAACGAGGCAGACCCGGTGAAACTACGGTTTACAGCAGAGCACTATATGGGTGACAAGATGCTGAACTCGCCGGTGGAAGAAGACCAGCGGTTTATCGGTCAGTTCGGCTACGACCTCAACAAGGCGTTAGACTATGTGAAGATGAAGGCCGGCAGCCCAACCATCACACCGGACAGAATCAACCTGCCGATTACCCAATATGTGTTGCCATTGGATACCAATCAGGTCCGTGCGCTGAACATATTGCCGGAAAATATGCAGGGGAACATGGTGTCGCAGCTTCGTGGCGACATCAACAAGCGCAGTCTGATCCGCGACGAGATGATCATTCTGGACATCATCGCCAGCAACTTCCCGGAAAGACCTATTTACTTCTCTGTAACAGTAGATCGCCGGAAGCACATGGGGCTTAGCAGATACCTACAGCGTGAAGGACTTGCCTGGAGGCTTATCCCTGCCGATCCAAACCCGAACGGGCCAGGACGTGAGTTCAACAACGCCGACATTATGTATGCCAACATGGTAGGCAAATGGAAATGGGGAGGACTGGACAGTGATGAGCATGTATACCTCGACGAAACGGCCATGCGCACCGCCAAGATGTTGCGTGGAAACATGATATACCTGGCTCAGCTGCTGCAATCTGAAGGCAAAAAAGAGCAGGCAATAGAAGTGCTGAATCTTACACTGGAGAAGTATCCGATACACAATGTGCCGTTTACTGCTATGGAAAACCTGTACCCGGTAATCACCACCTACCTGCAACTCAACGAATCCGGTAGCGCCAAAGAACTGGCAGCCACCTTTGTTGATCTGGCACGGCGCGAGATGGCCTATTACTATGAAGCGGCAGATCTGGCCACCATGCGTATGCGGATGGGCAATGTACCTGATTATATGTTCAGGCTCACGCAGCAACAGATGGAGCAGCTGGGATATGACGGTCAGACGTTCCTCAACAACATCAGCATCATCAACACCCTGATTAATCAGTTCAAGAACAAGGGTGAAACAGAATTTGTCCGACAGCTGGTGAATGAGATTACGGCACTGGAGACGGAAATAAGCACAAGCATGCTGGATCCTGCGCTGCGCGAAATCTAAACCATGCAGACAACCCCTCAGTGGATCTATGGGCGAAAGCCGATTGTAGAAGCTCTGCAAGGAGGCATTGCCATTGATAAGATCATGGCGTTGGCGACGTTGAAGTCCTCATTGCATGACCTGAAGACTGCCGCCAGAGAAGCCAATGTGCCGATTCATTGGGTTACGCCAGACCGGTTGGAGCGGATGGTAAAAGGCAACCATCAAGGGGTGATTGCTTTACGATCGCTGATCACTTACTATGAGCTGGAGGATGTGCTGCCCACCATCTATGAAAAGGGAGAAACTCCACTGCTGGTGCTGCTCGACCACGTAACAGATGTGCGCAATGTGGGCGCCATTGCCCGCAGTGCCTGGGCTGCCGGTGCTCATGCGCTATTGTTGCCGGCCAAGGGAAGTGCAGCCCTCAACGAAGATGCGGTAAAAACGAGTGCAGGAGCCCTGTTGTATCTTCCGATATGTCGGGCAGCCGGATTGCTGGAGATGGTACGTTTTCTGAAGGATAACGGCATCGTTACCATTGCTCTGGAGGGCCCCAATGAACAGCCACTTGCCTCAGTAGACCTTTCCATACCTGTGTGTCTGGTTATGGGTGCCGAAGATGAAGGCATCAGCCGACCAGTGAGCAATGCCTGCGATCACCGAGCCTCTTTACCCATGGTACGCACCTTCGACTCTTACAATGTGAGTGTTGCCACCGGAATGGCTCTCTATGAGGTGATGCGGCAGCGGGGTTAGCCCACTATGGGAGACTTCAACTTTTCCTGTATGTGAGCGAGCATGTCCGCCGTCATGGCAGTCAGGTCATAATCCGGCTGCCAGCCCCAGTCTAACCGCGCCTGCGAATCATCGATGCTCCCTGGCCAGGAATCGGCTATTTGCTGCCGGAAGTCGGGTTTGTATTCAATGGAGAATCTCGGGATGTGCTGTTGTATGGCCGCGGCGATTTGTGCAGGGGTAAAGCTGATACCCGCCAGGTTATAGCTGCTGCGAACAGTAATCTGATCAACAGGGGCATCCATCAATTGCAGGGTTCCTCGGATGGCATCCGGCATGTACATCATCGGCAACATGGTGTCGGGACCCAAAAAGCTCACATAATGCTGCTTCTCCAGTGCTTGATAGAAGATATCGATGGCGTAATCTGTAGTGCCACCGCCGGGTGGTGAGGCATAGCTGATGAGACCCGGATAGCGTATACTGCGCACATCCAGTCCTTTCTTTTCCCAGTAGTACTGGCACCAGCCTTCACCGGCCAACTTACTAATACCATATACCGTGGAGGGATCCATTACCGTGTATTGCGGTGTGTTGACTTTTGGTGAATGCTTGCCAAAGGCACCGATAGAACTTGGCCAAAACACCTTTTTTACTCCATTGTCAGCAGCTGCTTCAAGCATGTACAGCAGGCTGTCCATATTCAAGGCCCAGCCCTTGAGCGGGTACTTCTCCGCAGTAGCACTCAACATGGCAGCCAGGTGATATACCTGCTCAGGCTGATGTTTGCGAATGATGGCTTGCACAGCAGACGTATCCATTACATCCAGCAACTCAAAGGGGCCATTTGCCAACTCCCCCTCGGGCAGGCGGATATCGGTAGCCACTACCTGATCGGTTCCAAAACGGGCACGCAGTGCCAGGGTTAATTCTGAGCCAATCTGGCCACAGGCACCCGTAAGTAGAATAGTTGCTGCCATGAAAGAAGTATGAGAAAAAGTGACTACAAAATTACCAAAAAACAGATGCGCATGCCACAAGACGATATGCCGCCACAAGCCAGCAAAGATGGTGGATTGATTATCTTTAATCGCTCATAAAACAACCAGGCTGCATGAAGAACACGCAACTTTCCCTGAGTCAGACCCAGCGTACCGATATCCTGCAACACTTGCTGGTGCTGGCAGGATTTCTTGTACTGGCACTTGTATATTGTTTGCCTGTGCTGGATGGCAACCTGCTGATGCAACCGGACATCATGCAATGGAAAGGTATGGCAAGGGGAATAGAACTGGAGCGAGCCCAGGGCACAGAACCATTGTGGACTAACCGGTTGTTTGGTGGGATGACTGCATTCAACATTTCCGTGTACTACGATTATCACCTACCCGGATATATTCATCGTGGGTTGATGAATTTGTTGACGCCTCCAGTAGCCTTGCTGCTGATTGTACAAACAGGCATGTTCATATTGTTGAGGGGTGCCGGTGTCAACCTGTGGCTGAGTGCCATTGGCGCCATTGCCTTCGGCTTTTCCAGCAACTACCTGATATCGCTTGAAGCCGGGCACAACACCAAGGTAGCTACTATGGGGTACAGCACAGCGTTGTTGGGCAGTATCCTGTATGCCTACCGAGGACAAGTAAAAAAAGGTGCGCTGCTGGCAATGATATTCACGGGGCTGATGTTTGTGCCCAATCACGTACAGATCATATACTATGCACTAATCATGTCACTCCTCATTGGCTTAGCCTATCTGGTGAAGAGCATCCGTGAAAAGACAGTACTCCCATTCCTGAAAGCAACAGGTCTGCTGGCAGCGATGGTATCCATAGGGTTATTGGCCAACATCGCTCCCATTTGGAGCATCTATGAGCATGGCAAAGAAACCATGCGTGGTGGCGCCTCCGAACTTTCCTTCAAGGAGAATACCGGTGGCCTCGATATTGAGTATGCTACCAACTGGAGTCTTGGGATTGACGAATCCGCCACTACGCTTGTACCCTACTTCATGGGTGGCGGCAGCACCGAGCACCTGAGTAATGAATCCAATCTGGCAACTGCGTTGAATGGCTTTCAGATACCTGCCAGCCAAAGGGAGCAAATCCTATCCAATGCCCCTCTGTACTTTGGCGAAATGCCGTTTACCTCGGGGCCCGTTTATTTTGGTGCCGGCATCATCTTCCTCTTTGTGCTGGGACTCCTTACGATAAGAATGCCATTATTGTGGGCTATCATAGCGGGAGTAGTGTTGTCATTCTTCATGGCATGGGGAAAATACTTTCCGTTGTTTAACGAGTTCCTGTTCTATAATCTGCCCATGTACAACAAGTTCCGAACCCCCTCGATGGCATTGCACATTGCAGGGGTGTTGATTCCATTATTGGGATTGGTAGGATTGCAATACTGGTTGGGCGAGGGACAACCGGCGAACAGGCGCAAAAAACTGACGCAGGCATTGCTCATTATGGCTGGCCTGTTGGGTGTTATTGGTGTGGCGGGCTTGCTGGGTGACTTTGCCCGCAGCATTGATCAAACCAGGCTTGCCGGTAGTTTTTGGTTGGATCAGCAAGCCATTTATGACGCCATTGTAGCCGACAGAAAAGCAAATTATCTGCAGGATGTATTACGCTCCTTCCTGGTAGTGGCAGGAGCAGGTGGCCTCTTGTGGTTATGGATGATGGGTAAGTTGAAGAATAAAACCATCCTACTGGCAGGATTGGCAATCATATTACTGGCAGATGTGTGGATGGTGAGCAAGCGCTACATGAATAACGACAAGTTTGTCACTGAAAGGGAGTATTATCAATCATTTCAGCCAACTCAGGCCGACCTGCAGATACTTGCCGATACGGATCCTTATTACAGGGTGTTCAATCTTACCAGGAATCCTTTTAATGATGCCACTACCTCCTACCTCCACAATAGTGTTGGTGGCTATCATGCGGCCAAGTTGCAGCGCTATCAGGACATGATCGACTACCACATCAGCAGGCAACATATGGGTGTGTTGAACATGCTGAACACGAAATACTTCATCGTACCGGGGCAGAATCAGCAACCGGTAGCTCAGCGCAATCCGGGTGCCATGGGCAATGCCTGGTTTGTGGACAGCTACCGCATAGCCCCGGATGGAGATGCAGAGATTACCTATCTGGATCAGGTCTTTGTAATCAGTGATGCTGCTGGCGAAAGCTCCATACTTACGGCGGGTAACGCTTCCGCTATTGATACGGTAGGATCATTTCAGGAAGTAACTCTTCTGGCGCGACAAGGTAGCGGACAATATCCGTTAGACCTCCGCAGCCTACAATTGCAACCCGGCATTACGTATACCATTGGTGCTGCTGACAGTTGTTCAATCCAGATAAATGAACCTGGATTTGATGCCGTACAGGCTACCATTTCCTTGCTCTACTCTTTCAATCCAGCAACCGAAGCCATAGTGCACAGGCGGTTTGCCGACAAGTTGCCTGCCCAGATTGCGGCACCACAAGCCGGGGACCTGATCTCCTTGTCGTCGTATACCAACCATGCCCTCACCTTCCGGTCAACCGCCAGCGGGGAAAGGCTGGCTGTTTTCAGTGATATCTATTATCCCAATGGCTGGGAGGTAACCATTGATGGACAACCTTCGGAATACTTCCGGGTAAACTATATACTTCGCGGTATGGTGATACCAGCGGGTGAGCATACTATCGAGTGGACCTTCCGCCCCAAGAGCTATTATGCCGGAGTTAAAGTAGGTTTGATAGGGTCGCTGATGTATGTATTGATAGCCGGATGGATGATATTCAGCTTGTACAAAGGAAAACGGGAGCACGAACCTTTAAAAATGTAGCCGTTACCGCACATGAACCTCTCGTAGGATGAATCCTTGCCATGTGTACCATTGCGAGAGCATTACGTATTTTCCTTTGAGATAATTCCCCGTTACGGTGAACATCATACCAATCAGCAAGGAAGCCCCAAACTTGAGGAGGTACTCCAATCCTTTTCTGATCAATGCAGAAAGCCCCTCTTCAGCGGCAACACGTTTTCGTTCTTCGTTACCTGTCTTTTGATAGAGCTTACGAAAGCTTTCAAGCGTAAGTCGATGGGCATCAATGTTATGATGCACCTCGGCCTCCGGTAGATAATATACCTTGTTGTTGACAGCCGAAACGGCATGAAAGATATACTTATCGTCACCACGGAAGGTGAGATCATTGTTGAAGCCCCCCACTAATTCCAGCAATTCTTTCCTGTAGGTCATATTGCATCCAATGGGATATTTCATCCTCCCAGAAAACGGTCTTATGGGATCGCCGTGGTCTACCCTACCGACAAAGCCATTCAGGTATTTGCTCATCCATACCGGCTCAGGGCATTCCGAGTATTTCGGAATCACCCTTCCACCAACACCTGCAGCTTCAGGATGTTGCAGCATAAAGCTGTGTACAGTTTTGGCAAAATGAGGAACTGCCTCAGCATCATCATCTATGTAGGTAATGATTTCACCCTTCGCCTCTGCCAAACCACGATTTCGCGCAAAACTCAATCCTTTCTGTTCCTCAAACACATATCGAAATGGCAGTTGTGGATGATTTTTGATGAAATCAAGCACTACCTCAGCTGTATTATCGGTGCTATGATTGTCTACAATTATCACCTCCCATTGGTCAGCATCAATAGTTTGCCGACCCAGATGTTCCAGACATTCCGGCAAGAATTTCACCCGATTGTAGGTACAGATAACCAAAGACAGCTGAGGTAAATTCATATGATCTACGTTTGATGATATCCTGCCAGCTTACAAAGCTTATCGTACACCTTTACCGTTTCATCAGATATTCCATCTGTTGTAGGTGCAGAGCGGTAATAAGAGGCGTTTATCGGATTCATATTTAGCTTTACCCCCAACCATTCTGCCAACTCATCTACCTTGCTTTTGTCCAATATCTGCTCGTAATGGATGAACTTCCAATCACCCCCCAATTCCATCTGCCTAAAAATATGTTGGTACATCAATTCCCACATGCCATAATAATAGGTGGTATCAAAGCCCAACTCACGTAGGTAAAACTCCTTCTTAACTTCCTTTTGAATGCTTTTTACAGTGCTGGATGGATGACGAAAAACCACCAGATAGGCGACATCTTTCCCCAGATATGGCCGCCAAATGGGAAGTGTGTAAGAAAATCTAGGATCCTTCAGGCAATATGGCTTATGTGAGACGACTTCTTGTATTTGAGTGGTTATTTTCTTTGAGACAGTAAAATTGGTTTCAATCGGCACCTGAGATAACCAGCGCTGCCCATAACTGAACTTATATGGATAGAAGAATTTCCCAAGCCAGGACTTGTAAGGTACAACCGGTCGCAATATGGCTTCGTTTATCCTGTTGACCCTCCTATCTTCAAAGAAACCAACAGGATTGGCATCACGTGGCTCATATAGGCTATCTCCCATGAAATATCCATTTCCCGTAAGGATAGCCATGGCTAGGCTTGTCCCGCTTCTTCCACTACCCAATACAATACAATTACGCATAGCCTTGATGCTCGGCAAATTAAGTGTGGCTCAAAAATACCGAAATCAATGGCTGTTAAGAAAAGCCAGTGGTATAAAAAGCCTCTGTCTATCTTTGGTATCCATTGATCATCGCTCTGATGGGTATCATTCAACGACAAGGGCTACAATCTGCAGTGTTCACCTATCTGGGAATTGTACTCGGATATGTGAATATGGTATGGCTTTTCCCCATGCACTTGGAATCAAGTCAATTTGGACTTACCCGCCTAATAATCGCATTATCATTTGTGGTGAGTGAATTCGGCAGATTGGGCGCAGCCAGTATGTCTATTCGGTTTTTTCCTGCATTCAAGGATGCCGGCACTAAGCATAATGGCATGCTATCCTTATTACTGGGGATTTGTACCCTTGGGAGCCTCGGATTATTGCTGGCACTTTTGCTGGGGAAGCCAGTCCTTCTGGAGTTATATGATGCGGAAGATGCAACCTTGCTATCCGGGAATTATGGCTGGTTTCTGCTCATCACCCTATTTTTTGTGTACTCAGAAACACTTTTTGCCTACAGCCAATCCTTGTTACGGAATGTGATGCCGGTGTTCGTAAAAGAAACCTTGCTCAGACTCCTGCAAACAATTACCATTATTGGTTTTGCGGCAAATGCATATGACTTTCATGTATTCATGGGATTGTTTGCACTTACGTTTGGCATACAAAACGTTGTCATGTTATCTTATTTGGGATGGCTCAAGGAATTGCCCGTAACGCTGAAAGTCAATATACCAGTCGGCATTTCAAAAAAGGAACTGTATTCCTATGGATTCTTTATGATGCTGAATAGGTTCCCCAATACAGCATTGATGCATGTAGATGTTATCATGGTTAGTGCATTAATTGACCTGACTGCTTCCGGAATCTATGCCATTGCAGTATTCATTGCAGCAATAGTAAGGGTGCCAGGAAGACTTATCAATCAAATTTCAGGGCCACTGGTAGCGAGGCACTTTCAGGATGGTGATATGGAAAGTATACGGAAATTGTATCGTCAATCAGCAGTCTCACAGTTCATTATCGGTGCCGGCATTACGCTACTGCTTATGGTCAATTACCATACAATCAACCTCTACCTGCAAGAAGGTTACCGCAACATGTTCTTTATTTTGTTGTGGCTTTGCATTGGAAACATCCTTGACATGATGACAGGCATTAATGGTGTAATCATCACCAATTCCAGGTATTACCGATTTGATTTATACGCCAACGTATTTCTGGTTGTGCTTACAATTGTTACAAACTTCCTGCTAATCCCAACTTTTGGAAACACCGGTGCTGCGGTGGCGACCGCTATTGCTTTAGGCGTTTACAACTTGGTAAAAATGGTGTTTGTCAAAATCCGCTTCAACATGCTACCTTTTAGCACCAAGATGTGGCAAGCAGCCGCAATTCTTGGCATTGCGTTTCTTCTCGGTTGGTTTTTCCCTCGTATTGATGGGTATCCACTACTCGATCTTTTCATCAGGAGTGTGCTTTCATCAGGTGTACTGCTGGGGCTACTGCTATGGTGGAAAGTTGCCCCGGAATTAACGGAAGTGTTGCACAAAATGATGCGGAGAGTATCTTGATACGATTTATTGCCAGAAGCGACTGATGTCTAATTCGCTTTCCCGCTGCTTCACTACGTGTAATCCCCCTTCTTCCACCCACACTACCTTCGGAAATGCCCGGCTGCAATGGCGGCTCCACAGGGCGAATGAGTTGGCTCCGGTGTCCAGAATCAGCAGATGATCACCACGGTGCATGGCTGGCAGGTGCCGGTTCCGGGCAATCTGGTCGCCGCCAAAACATAAGGGACCACCGAGGTGGTAGGACTCTTGAGGACCGTCCGTACTGACTTCACCATTGCTGATTACAGCCATCCGATGATACCATTGCCCAGGCTGATAGGCCTCGCGCAGGAATAAATCGGCTCCGGCATGTAGGATGGCATGCCACTGTGCTCCCTGTTTCTTTACCGCTGCCACCTCTGTCACTGTAAACCCAGCAGGTGCATGCATCCA
>CAYYHM010000012.1:42889-44552 GCA_964471795.1 uncultured Chitinophagales bacterium
CTACAGAATGCATCTATGATCGCCTGCCGGTTACAGATGTCCTCACCAAATTTGGAATCGGCACCACTCACTTCCAGGCCGGCAGCTGCGGCTACCACCTTCCCCGGGTTAATGCGCAACCCCAGCCGAAATGGGAAGCCCAGTTCCTGATGCAACGACAGTTCATCAAGGGAGTCGGCATTGATGTATATTTCCGGTGCGTGCTCCTGCAGCCAACGTAAGTCGGTAATATGTTTGGCAGGCGAGTCATACACGATCTGCTCAGCCGGAATCCCTGCCGCCAAAGCAATGGCTACTTCACCGATGGATGCCGCCTCAGCGCCTGCTCCCAGGGTATGCAGATGCTGCCATGTAGCGAGTAATGGGTTGGATTTGATGGCAGGTGCGTGCCAGGTGCCCTTTGGAAAGCAGGCACAGATCTTAGCGTACTGCTGCCGCAATACATCTCCATCTAAAAAAATAACAGTAGTATCCTCCGGAGCTATCAGGCCGGCTGCATGGGCTTGTCGCCATACCGCTGCCGCCTTTTCCGCAGTTATCACTTCCAATAGAGTTCCTTGAGTGTAGCAATGATTACCTGTACCAGTCGCTTATCATTGAAAAAGTCGAAGTCGTTGTTCATCAACCAACGCAAATCCGAGCTTCCCAAGGCAATCCGGATAAACGACCTGTCGCGGTATTTCACCGGCTGGCCAATAATCACTTTATCTACGCCATTTCTGAAACCATCAAACTTGCCCAACGTCAGCGTCTTATGCAGGTGACGCAGTTCTTCATCACTCAGGAATCTGCCATCCTGATGCTTGCACCGGAAGGAAATGATCGTCTTGTTGGTGATATCCTGATCGGGCATAGGCTCAAAGTACTGATTGTGCTCAATCAACTGACCCATCACAAACTCGTTCCACTTGCTGATGCTGCTCAGCACGCTATACGTCTTATACACCGACAGTTTCTCAATTTCTGACATAGCCACCTCCCACCGGGCCAACAAACCGTAATTGTTGTACTCCGGAAACTGGTTGCGCAACTCCGGCAAGGAGGCCGGCATATCATACTTGGAGAAAATACGTGTAAAAGGCTTGATGATCTCCGGATCCCAATATTTGACCTGAGCGATGATGTCGTTGGGAATCAGGATGGCGCCACAGAATGGCGGCCCTCCGTAGAACTTGGATCCTGTTATCTGCACCATGCAATTCAGGTCTATCAGCTCATGAACCAGGCTCTTGGTGGCACGGAACTGGCACATATCCACCACCCACATCACACCATCCGGCGCACTGGGTACAATGGCTACATTATCATAAATGCCGCTCTTACTACCAATCACCAGATTGCTCAGCACAGCGTGATCCTTATGCACCTTCTTCAGTTCTTTCAGGATAGCATTGCGGTGGTCGATGATGTGCCCATGATCATCACGGGCTGGGAATGATTTCTGTGTAATCTTGATCGCAGGATCTACCAACTCACCTGTAGGAATAGCATCGCCAAACTGGTTTTTCTCTGCGAAGAACTTACCAGCCATAGCCACTATAGAACCGGTACCGAGCTCTTCCGGAGCCGTTAGTACGCTGTAAATATCCTTATCGGGATGGATGAGTCGGGCAAACAGAATCGGATAATAGGACAAATCACTTCCCGACGGGGAATAGAAGAT
>CAYYHM010000012.1:44652-51370 GCA_964471795.1 uncultured Chitinophagales bacterium
CGAAATTACAGCGCATTATTGAGAATTGAAGGCAAACACTTCCCTCACGGCCGAATTATCAGCGGAAACCGGTGTGCGATATCAGCCTGTTGTACACATATAACATACTGACCAGCAGGCAACTCAGGGAGGTTCAACTGCGCCGGCAAGAAGGATTCCTCCTCATAGACTACCCGCCCCATCATATCTACGATGCCGACTACAGCCATACCGTTGCCGGTAATCTGCAGCCATCTGTCTGCCGGATTCGGAAATATGCTGATATCGGTAGATTGAGCCATCTCCCGCCCATTCGGCTGGCAACGCAAAGCATTGATGTATTGCCACATCTCATTATCAAAACTGGTAGGCACAGGTGATGGGTCGCCGCTTTCCTCCCCCAGTCGCACCACTACCAACTGCTGTGAGGGCACCACGTGCACCTTCTGATCATTCTTTCCCAAACCGGCGATCAGGTCTGCCGGGGCCTGCGGCAGCATAGGCCCATTGAATACCAACTGTGTCAGTGGCAACATGAAGGTAGGCTGCCCATTGAGCCACCACAGATAACCATAGGATTGGTTCAACGACTGGCTGGGTGTCACCATAGCACCGAAATAGGTTGTATCGGACAGAATAGGGGTATTGCCCCACTGCCCTTTGTTCAACACCAACAGCCCAAACCTAGCCATGCTGCGGGCTTTCGACCCAAACACCTCATTGTAGCCCGAGCTAAACCACAGCCCGGCGATCCCGGTCTTCAATGACAACTCCTGAAAAGTGTACTGATTAACCGTTCGACCGGTGGCTGCCTCCAACACCGGATGTAGCAGCGTGTAGGGCGCATTGTGGTAGGACCACCGCGTACCGGGATCAGCTAAGAAAGTGAGGCAGGCCGGATCGGTGCAATCGAGATCTACGGCCTTATCGTTCAAACCGGTAGTCATACTCAGCTGATGCCGCACCGTGATGCGCGACTCCAGTGAATCGGGCATGGTGGTCCACCCTTTCCCCAGATAGTCAGACACCGGGTCGTTGATATCCAGCAACCCATCTTCCTGCGCCATACCTACCAGAAAGGCTGTCAGCGACTTGCCAGCCGACGCCCAATACCAGGAACTGTCAGCCGTAAAGGTGCCAAAGTATTGCTCCAGCACGATCTTTCCATCCTTCAGGATGATGAAAGCTTTGGTATTTCGTTGCTCCAAAAACTGGTACAACGAGTCAATCCTGTCGGCGCACCATTCAAGCCTGCCCGGATCCAAAGTATCCCAAACCGTTCCCGTCACCGGTGGGAAATACAATGACTGACCACTTGCCAGAATACTCCATAGTATACCAAATCCTACGATCCAGTTGCGCATAGACATAGTTTTACATAGTATTTGATGGCCATCCATGCCATAGGTTTATCGGATTACCGGCAAATAATGCCCATAAGGTCAAAACTTCCTGAGCAAACTGACATATATCAAGAGAAGATTGCTCACTTTGGTGCAAATTAGCAGAAAGAAAAAACAAGCAGCTATGGCACGTTGGTTTTTATGGAGCATCCTGATAAGCATACTGGTAACAACTGCATCGGCACAGGACATCGACCCTAAGAAAGACTATCTGGTGAATATTCGCACGGATTATGGCCTGATCAAAGTAATACTGTATGATGCCACTCCCCTCCACAAGGCGAATTTCATCAAACTGGCACAGGATGGCTTCTATGATGGATTGCTGTTTCATCGGGTGATAGACAATTTCATGATACAGGGTGGTGATCCGGATAGCCGCACTGCACGGCCTGAGCAGCTATTAGGCAACGGTGATGTGGGCTACACGATACCGGCAGAGTTCCGAACTGACATATTCCACAAGAAGGGAGTGATTGCTGCAGCCCGCGACGACAACCCGGATAAAGCATCCAGTGGATGCCAGTTTTACCTCGTGGAAGGGATGCCTCGTTCCGAATCTGAACTCGATGGACTGGAAGCCCGGAAAGGCTATCAGTTTCCCCAAAGGCACCGGCAAGTATATACCACCTTGGGAGGCACCCCGCATCTGGATCAGGACTATACCGTATTCGGCGAGATTGTGTATGGTATGGATGTGTTGGAAGAGATCGCTGCCATTCCTACAGATGACTTCGATAGACCCAAGGAAGACGTACAGATGACCATTACACTCAAAGAAGTGAGCCGAAAGAAGCTGTTTCGCTTGTATGGCATCAATCCGCCGCAGGAATAACCGGCTACCGGTAAACCCACATCAGCGAATTGACGGCCGATGCTTCATCCGACAGTTTCGAGCCTACAAGTCAGATTTTACCGGATTCCAGACCGAGTAGAAAAGCATAGTACAATGCTGTTTCCTTGTATTGCTCAAAGCGCCCGCTGGCTCCGCCATGGCCGGCATCGAAGTTCATGTGCAGCAAAATGGGTGACTTGCCCTGCTGATTTTCACGCAGCCGCGCCACCCACTTGGCCGGCTCCCAGTATTGCACCTGTGAATCGTGATAGCCGCTGGCTGCCAATACGGCCGGATACTCCTGTTCGCTAATATTGTCGTAAGGCGAGTAGGTGTGCATGTATCGGTAGTACGTCTCGTCTTCCGGGTTGCCCCATTCATCATACTCCTGCGTGGTAAGGGGGATGGATGGATCCAGCATGGTGGTGAGTGCATCTACAAAGGGGACTATGCCTACTACACCGCGCCACAAGTCGGGGCGCATGTTGATGACGGCGCCGATGAGCAATCCACCGGCACTACCCCCCATGGCATACAAGTGCTGCGGGTTGGTGTATCCTTTCTTGATGAGATGCTCAGCACACGCAATGAAATCGGTGAACGTGTTCTTTTTGTGGAGGAACTTTCCCTCCTCCTCATACCACCAGCGTCCCATCTCACTGCCACCTCGAATGTGTGCAATGGCGAAGATGAATCCCCTGTCTAACAGACTGAGTCGGGCACTGCTGAAGCCCGGGTCGATGCTGATACCATAGCTGCCATATCCATACAACAACAGTGCCTGTGGCTTTTCCGTACGACAGTCCTTTCGGTACACCAGTGATATGGGCACACGGACACCATCCTGAGCCGTAGCCCACAGGCGCTCACTCACATAATGATTGGCATGGAAGTCACCCAGCACTTCCTGCTGCTTCTTCAGCACTTTCTCGCAGCTTCCCATGTGGTAATCCACCACCGAGGATGGTGTGGTGAGCGACGTATATTGGTAACGGAGCCAGTCTGTATCACTTTCCGGGTTGGGTAACAACTTGACAGTATATGCAGCCTCGGTGAAGGCAATATGATGGCCATCGCCGCCACCCAGGGGTTGTATGAACAGCCGCATCAAACCATCCTCCCTTTCTTCCACCACCAACCATTTGTCAAATACACCGAAGTCTTCCAACATCACTGTGGTCCGGTGATCAAGCAGCGGCTGCCAATGGTTTCTACCGGTGGCCGCCTCTGTGCAGGTAAGGATAGCATAGTTGGGGGCGCGGTAGTTGCTACGGATATACCATATGCCATGCAAATGGTCGGCAGCATATTCGTGGTTGGGCTCCCTTACCTGAAAGATGCGCCATTCCCCTGCCGGTTCATGGGCCGGGAGATAACGCAATTCTGTGTTGGTCTTACTGAAAGCCGTACATGTCAGGTACTGCTCCGATTGCGTTTTATCCAATGACAGGTCAAAAGCTTCGTCGTCTTCCTCCCACACCAATATGGGCGCCAGTCCGCTTCCTATCGTATACCTCAGCAATTGGTGATTCCGCAGGGTATCTTCTTCCTGATGAATGAAGAATAACGTCTTTGAATCATTGGCCCACTCGAATTCACCGGCAGTGCCCTCTATTGTTTCTTCCAGCAGTCTGCCGGTTGCCAGATGCAAAAAGTACAAGGTATAGAGCCGCCTGCCCTGGAAGTCTGCCGCATAGGCCAACCATTGATTGTCGGGCGACACACTAAAGTCTGCCACATCCAGATAGGCCTGACCTTCTGCCAGCACATTCTCATCCAGCAACACCTGCTCTGCCTCCGGTTCGCCATCGGGCCACCGCACGTGGATAGGGTATTCCAGGCCTTCGGCATAACGACTCTGATACCAATAGCCATTCCAGCGGTAGGGAACTGATGTGTCGTCTTGTTTGATGCGACCCTTGATTTCTGCAAACAACTCCTCACGTGCCGCCGTAACCGGGCTCAGGATCTCTTCGGTATACGCATTTTCAGCTTGTATATGCGCCAATACCTCCTGCGTGTCGCGCTGATTCATCCAATAGTAAGGATCGATGCGCGTATGTCCATGCTTGATTAGTGTAGCCGGTATCTGAGGTGCTTTTGGCGGTTGTGTCATGAGCAATCAATTTATGCAAAGGTAGCTCGGTGATAAACAAAGAATCAGAAAATGAGCAGAATTCGGCAGGCATCCGGAGACCTACTGCAATTGTGGCCGCAAACTTTGATAGCTGACCTTCGGGTGAGACTGCGTGGAATTGGGAAGCACACGCTAGAAAGGCTGGGGAACCTACAACCACGAAAGGCTTATTCCTTGCTTCTATATATTGGCCTTACCGAAGTAAAACAATCCATCCTTCCCATTGCCTCAGGTACCCGATGTTATCCCGCTGCAAGACCCTATACATATAGGTATCCATAGGCTGTGGGTTACCACCAATCAACCCATCCCAACGAAGGGTGGCATCGCCAGCCAACAGCAGCTGCCCCCACCGGTTGAATATCTCGATCTGTTCAACGCCTCTCTCCTCTCCAAAAGGAATGAACCACTCATCATTGCGGCCATCCCCGTTGGGGCTGAAGGCGTTGGGAATAAAGATGCTATCGATGATGGAAGGTGGCAGTAAATCCACACTTACCACAGTACTACCTATACAGCCATTGCTATCCGTTGCGTACACGGTATACGTGGTGCTTTGCTGTGGCGATGCAACCGGATTTTGCCTTGATGGATCATCCAACCCATCCGGAGGCTCCCATTGCCAGGTGTAACTACCCGGCGGCGATGCACCGGCACTCATTTGCACACTACTGAATTCCGGTATGATGGTATCCGGCTTGGCTGTTACAGCGGGTGGTGGCAGGATGGTAACTGTTACATATTGGGTGTCAGGCGGGCAGCTACCGGTCTGACCGGTTACGGTGTAGGTTGTAGTGGAAGCCGGTGCTGTCCGCACCACCGCTGCTGCCGGGTTGTCTACCAGGTTGGCTGGTCTCCATGTATATGTGCCGGCACCTGACGCTGTCAGGGTTACAGCTTCGCCGGCACAGATAGCAGTATCTGCTGACACGTTGATTTGAGTAGCAGCCAGCACAGTTACAATCTGGAAAGCACTATCAACACATCCGATAGAGTCGCTGACTACAACCGTGTAGGTAGAGGTCTGTGGTGGACTGGCTATAGGAGCTGATGAGGTCGGGTTGTTCAGACTACCGGCAGGTGTCCACTGATAAGTACCCCCACCGATTGCCAGTAACCGAGCACTACCGCCGGGGCAGATAGTGGTATCATTGCCGGCGACTGCTGTTACGGGGGTCCACACACGGGGAAAGGCGATGGAGTCAATGGCCCACTCGATGCGTCCGTTGCCACCCGGCTGTGCGCCATTTGTGCTGCCGAAGCATTGCGCATTGGCATTGCCATTTACGGTTAGCCCTGCCTGTCCACCTTGCACCTGAGCCGACAGATTAGCCGTTGGATTTACGATGCTGAGGCCTACATAGCCCCCGCCTCCACCTCCGCCAGGACCCATACAAAAATTGGGATCATTACTGTTGTCCGTATCGCCCCCATCGCCACCGGTTGCTACCACACGCAACACGCCATTGATGAAGGTTGCATCCAGCAGAAAACTGCCTGCGGCGCCGCCGCCACCACTGCCATCACCACCACTGGTGGCAGCGCTTGTGCCTTGTATGAATACCTGACGGCTATTGGCCTGGAAGTTAGGCACATTTAACACTACGATGCCTCCCCCATTTCCACCGGCAGTGCCTACAACATTGTTCTGGTCACCGGCACCGCCACCTCCGCCAAAGAACAGCCTGTCGGACCCATAATTGAGATCATTGCCCCCAACACCCGGGTAAGGACCCGGACAGCTGAACACACTGGCATATCTTTCGCCGCCCAAACCACCGGCACCGGCATTGCCACCACCTCCTCCTCCCGAGTTGTGGTCATTGCCTCCGCCACCGCCGTTGCCCCAAGCCCCCCTGCCCAGTTCATGCGCTGCGTTGAAGGTGGCGATTCCTTCACCTTTTCGGGCACCCAAGCCGGAAGCTTGCGTACCGGAATAGGCGAGATTGGTAAATGGAAGGGCACAGTTCGGATCATTGAGTGTATCACCGCCTCGGAATCCCATGCCTGCAGCATAGATGGGGGCAAACAGGTTCAAGGAGCCATCCACATCGATAGCCACAATGCCACCGGTACGCCCATCCCAGGGTCGGGCAAAGACAGTATCCACTACGGAGGCATTATCATAATGAGCAACCCGAACCGCCTGTAAAGCCCCTGCCGGATTGAACTGCCAATGTATGACATGCGCCAGAAAGACGGTGTCATTGCTGATAGCAGATATCTGATGCCATTCCCATAAGCCTGCCCCCTGCAGACTTTGTACCTCACCAAAGGAGGCAGACTGCGATGTATTCACCACAGCACCCTTAGCCTGATGCAACATAAGCCTGTCACCAACAGCCAACCCGACTACACCATCCA
>CAYYHM010000013.1:0-13024 GCA_964471795.1 uncultured Chitinophagales bacterium
CTATGTCGGTAGTAGTAGATCAGCTCACCAAAGTGTACGGCGAACAAGTGGCAGTCAATGCCGTGTCGTTCGAAGCCCGTGCCGGCGAAATCGTGGGGTTCCTGGGACCCAACGGTGCCGGCAAGTCTACCACTATGAAGATGCTAACCGGCTACATCCCCCCCACCGGCGGCACAGCTACCGTGGGTGGCTTCGACATTGTAGCGCAAAGCCGCGACGTAAGGAAACAGGTAGGTTACCTGCCGGAACACAACCCGTTGTATCCCGACATGTATGTACGCGAATACCTGCACTTCGCTGCCGGTGTATCGGGCATGCGGAAAGGAGTAAAAGACCGCATCGAGGCCATGATCGAACAAACGGGACTCACCATGGAAAGCCGCAAGAAAATCGGCCAGCTGTCCAAGGGCTACCGACAGCGGGTAGGTCTGGCACAAGCCCTCCTGCACGATCCGTCGGTTCTCATACTGGATGAACCCACCACCGGCCTCGACCCCAACCAACTCAGCGACATCCGCCAGTTGATCCGTCAACTGGGCCGCGAAAAAACCGTGATCCTCTCTACCCACATCATGCAGGAAGTACAGGCTATGTGCGACAGGGTGCTCATCATCGACAAGGGCAACCTGGTAGCCAACGACACCACGCAATCCCTCACCCAACAGCTGCAGGGGCAATACATCCTGGAGCTGGAAACCCTCAAGCCGGTGCAGGAATCACTCCTCCGCCAGATTGCCGGCGTGAAAGAAGTAGAACTTATCGGCACCAACCACTACCGCATGTTCGTGCATCAGGGTAGAGATATCCGCGAAGAACTGTTCCGCCTGATGGTGAAGCACGATCAGGTAATCCTGACACTGCAGCGCAGCAGCCGTAACCTGGAAGATGTGTTCCGATCACTCACCCAAAAACAGGAGGACTGATGTGGAGCTTGTTCCGTAAAGAGATCAACAGCTTTTTCAGCTCACTCACCGGCTATGTAGCCGTCATCGTGTTCCTGCTGGTTACAGGTCTGTTCCTGTTCGTGTTCCCCGGCGACCTCAACATCCTGGACTTCGGATTTGCCGACCTCACGCCCTTCTTCGAGTTTGCTCCATTGGTGTTGCTGCTGCTCATACCGGCCATCACCATGCGGTCGTTTGCGGAAGAGCGCAACGCCGGCACGTTGGAGTGGATGGTTACCAAACCTATCCGCGATGAGGGCATCATTCTGGGCAAGTATCTGGCGGCATTGGTGCTGCTGGTCTTTGCCATAGCCCCCACGCTGGTATATGTGTTTGCCATCTACCAGCTGGCCGACCCAACCGGATCCATCGACACCGGCTCAGTGATAGGCAGCTACATCGGCCTCTTGCTGCTGGGCGCCACCTTTGTATCCATTGGCCTGTTGGGCAGTGCCCTCACCGCCAATCAGATCGTGGCCTTCCTGCTGGCGCTGTTCCTGGCTTTTCTGGCCTTCTATGGCTTCGACTTCGTGAGCCGGCTGGCAGCATTTTCCGGGACGCTCGACTACACCATCCGACAGATCGGCATCAACGAACACTACCTGAGCATCAGCAGGGGCGTGTTGGATACCCGCGATATCATCTATTTCCTCACTGTAAACCTGCTCTTTCTGGCAGCCACCCGCACGGCGCTGGAGAGCAGGAAATGGTAACCTATGGCCTCCGCTGTAACCACAAAAAGCCAATCGCTGCTGAAGCTGCTCATCATTGCAGCTATCGTAGTGGTGTTGAATGTGCTGGCTGGGCTGCAGTTCCGCCGCTTCGACCTCACCTCCGAAGGGCGATATTCTGTTACCACGCCCACCAAAGAGCTCCTGCGCCAACTGGATGATGTAGTGTATCTGGACGTATTTCTTGCGGGTGATATGCCTGCTGATTACCGGCGCATGCAGGTGGCCATCGGTGATCTGTTGACAGAATTTGCCGCCTATAGCCCGGCGCCCATCGAGTGGACATTCCGCGACATCTTCGGCGAATCCGAGACCAAGCAGCAGGCAGAGGCATACCTGAAAACATTGACCGAGAAGGGCATCATGCCCCGTCCCATCGCCGAGCGACAGCTGGATGAGGTCTCCCAACAGATATTGGTGCCCGGCGCCATCCTGTACTACAAGAACAAAGAGGTGGCCATCAACCTGCTGCCCGACCAGAAAGAGCTGAACGAAGACCCCGTCGCAGTGGTCAACAAGGGCATTTCCACGCTGGAATACCGCATTGCCTCCGCCATACAGCAGGCTCGTGCCGTAGACCAAAAGAAGGTGGTACTCATTCAGGGGCATGGTGAGCTGCTGCCACGTCAGATGGGCGATCTGGCGGTAAGTCTGCAGCAACAAAACTATGAGGTCACTGCGCTGGATCTGCCCCGCGAGGTGGCCATACCTCCGGTGACGGATGTGGCCATCATCGCCAAGCCACGCCGACCTTTCAGTGAAGCCGATAAGTTCAAGATCGATCAGTTTGTGATGAACGGCGGTAAGGTGCTGTGGGTAATCGACGCCATGCAGGCCGAGTTGGACAGCCTCATGACCGGCTCAGCCAGCTTCGTGTCGCTGCCCAATGAGCTGAATCTGGACGATCAGCTGTTCCAATACGGTGTACGCATCAACCGAGACCTCCTCCTCGACAGGCAAGCCAATCAGATACCGCTATTTGCACAGGGCGGGCAGGTACGCAACTATTATCCGTGGCCCTTCTTCCCGGTGCTGTTTCCCGGTGGCAACCACCCTGTTATCAAACACATGGATCCGGTGATGGCCGAATTTGCGAGCACCATCGACACCATAGAAGTGCCGGAACTTACCAAAACGATCCTGCTGCATAGCTCTGCACAAAGCACGGCCTGGCGGGCTCCGGTGATGGTGCGCCTGGAAACCGCTACCAACCCGCCGCTTCCCGAACAATACAACCAGAGCGACCTGCCGGTGGCCGTGTTGCTCGAAGGTCAGTTCCGCTCTGTATTCCGCAACCGTGTGCCGGAAGATTTTCTGCGGGTATACCGCGACTCCCTTGGGCTCAGCTACCGTGAACAGAGCGATTTCAACCGCATGGTGGTGGTGGCAGATGGCGACATGATCCGCAATGACGTAGGTCGCGACGGCCGTATCGCTCCTCTGGGCGCCTACCGTTTCAACCCCAACTACCTGTTTGCCAACAAGGAGTTCTTCCTCAATGTGGTGGACTACCTTACCGACAACGACGGCATCATCGCTGCCCGCACCAAAGACTTCAAGGTGCGCCCGCTGGACAGGCTGAAGGTGAAGGAGGATCGCTGGCGCTGGCAGGCAACCATATTGGGGCTGCCCGTGTTACTGATGCTGTTGTTTGCGGGCGTGTATACATTCATCCGCACCAAAAAATACGAGGGAAAGGTATGAAACGAGTACTGATGCTTCTGCTCTTGCTGGCGGTGCTGCTGCTGGTTTGGCTGTGGCAAAGCGGGCGGCTTACCCCCGACAAGGACACTTCGTTTGCCATAGCCGACACAGAAACCATCGGGCGTATTTTTCTGGCAGACAGATCCAACCAAACCATCTTGCTGGTACGTGAGGAAGATGGATCGTGGCGACTCAACGACTCGCTGCCCGCCCGCGATGCGGAGGTAAACGAATTGCTTCGTACGCTGCGCTTGCTGGCCGTGCGGCAGCCGGTGCCCCGGTCGAGCCAAAACACGGTAGTTACCGCTATGGCCACCGATAACACCAAGGTGGAGGTGTACGACCGTAATGGCGACCTGCTGCGTGCGTTCTATGTGGGCGGCCCCGCTTCTGACAAGCGCGGCAACTACATGCGGCTGGAGGGCAGCAACAGACTGTATGTGGTGCACATCCCCGGATTTGAGGGCATGCTGCAAACGAGGTTCAGCACCGACATCGTTGCCTGGCAAGACAAAGCAGTGTTCCGGTATGAGCCCTACACCATCAAATCCATACAAATAGAGTACACTGGCTATCCGGAGGCTTCCTTCCTGCTGGAGGTGGTGTCCCGCGACTCATTTCAGCTGTCGTCGTTGGGTGATGTGCCGGCCATGGTACAGGCAGACAACAAAACCCTGGCTGCCTACGTGAATCAATACCGCAACATACAGGCTGAGGCCTATGTGAACCATCTGCCCATTAAAGACACTGTACTGCTGCAAACCCCATTCTGTGTAATGACAGTAACCGATACAGCCGGTGTAGCTACTACGGCCAGACTATACCGAAAGCCGGTGAACCAACGTACCAAGCAACAATTCGATGCCGAAGGCAATGAAATACCCTTCGACAGGGATCGTGATTTTGCCTTGATACACGAGGGTAAGGACTTTGTGATTATACAGCAGTTTGTGTTCGGCAAGCTGCTACGGTCATACTTTGAGTTGGCACGGCCAAAAAGTTGACAAACAGCGCTTTAGGCGATCTGTGATATTGTTTTTCTATTTGATAACGATAAGTCGGGTGCATAGGCATTATTACTTATCTTTGTTTGTCGCATAACTGCTAGCGTATGAAATTCATTGTGTCCACCAGCACCCTGCTGAAGAACCTGCAAACCCTCAACGGGGTTATCAGCACCAACACTGTGCTGCCCATTCTGGAGAACTTTCTCTTTGAGATCAAGGAAACCAAGCTGACGGTTTTTGCTACCGATCTGGAAACCAGCATGTCGGCCAACATGGAAGTGGAGTCGAAAGCCTCCGGTCGTGTTGCCATTCCGGCGCGCATCCTGCTCGACACGCTGAAGGCACTGCCGGATCAGCCGCTTACTGTCGATTTCGATGAAAAGACTTTCGGTGTGGAGATCACCACCGAAAATGGTAAGTATAGGCTGAGCGGTGAAAATGGCGACGACTTTCCGCGGATCCCCGTGCCCGAGGACGTGCGCCATGTAGAAATGCCTGCTGCCACCCTCGGCAGAGCCATCGCCAACACGCTCTTTGCCGTAAGTTCCGACGAGCTTCGCCAGGCAATGACTGGTGTGTTCCATGAGCTGAACGGGGACAATATCACCTTTGTATCAACTGATGCGCACAAATTGGTGCGCTACCGTCGTACCGATGCTGCAGCTAAGGACGCCACCTCTTTCATCGTGCCCAAGAAGGCCTTGCACCTGCTGAAGGGCGCCTTGCCTGCCGATGGTAAGGTGCGCATCTCCTTCAATCAGAGCAACGCATTCTATAAGTTCGGCCACTTTGAGCTTATCTGCAGATTGGTAGATGCACGCTATCCCGATTACAACGCAGTAATCCCTAAGGACAATCCCAACAAGCTCATCATTGGCCGTATGGATCTGATGAGTGCCCTGCGCCGTAGTGCCATCTTCGCCAACAAAACCACACATCAGGTGGTGCTGAAGATTGCAGGCAGTCAGCTGCAGATATCCGCCCAAGATCTGGACTTCAGCAATGAGTCGAGCGAACGGCTTACCTGCAACTATCAGGGTGAAGACATGGACATCGCCTTCAATGCCAAGTTCCTCATCGAAATGCTGGGCGTATTGGACACCAATGAGGTGGCACTGGAGCTAAGCACACCTACACGGGCGGGCTTGTTACTGCCTGTAGACAGCGAGCAAGAACACGAAGATATCCTCATGCTGGTGATGCCGGTGATGGTGAACACCTAATACGGTCTGCACCACGTTTATGCCGGCTGTACTGCAGCAGCAATAGCAGCCATGATCTGTTCGGCAGCCCAATCTATCTCTGACTCAGTAATCAGCAAGGGTGGTCCTATGCGCAGACATTGATCGGCAAACAAGAACCAATCTGTAACTACACCTCGCTTGAGGCACTCCTGTATCACCCGGAAGTTGGTGGCGCTGTCTGCAAACTCAACCGCCATCATCAGCCCTTTGTGCCGGATATCCACAATGGCAGGATGTGTCAGCTGTCCGGCCAGCCGCTGCGCCTTGCTTTCAGCGTCGGCCATCCATGATGTAGCTAATAACGTGTCCAGGACAGCCTGTGCTGCCGCCACACATACAGCGTTGCCGCCGAAAGTGGTGATATGGCCCAGCACAGGATGCTCCGTGAATGCCTGCATCAGCTGATGGGGTGCCACCATCACGCCGATGGGTAGTCCGCCGCCCATGCCTTTGGCAAAGGTGACCATATCGGGTACGATGCCATAGTGCGTGAAGCCGAATAATGTGCCGGTGCGACCAAAGCCGGTCTGTATTTCATCCAAAATCAACAAGGCGCCTACAGCAGTACACCGGTCACGAAGTGCCTGCATCCACGCCGCATCTGGGGGTTTGATGCCGGCCTCCGCCTGAATGGTCTCTGCCAGCACACAGGCTGTATCGCAGGTAATGTGTTGCAGGTCGTCCCACACGTTGTACCGCAACTGCCGCACGCCTGGCAGCAGGGGTCGGTAATTCCTGCGGAAATACTCGTCGCCAATCAGGCTGAGGGTGCCGTGCGTACTGCCATGGTAGGAGTTCCGGAATCCCACCATCTCCATCCTGCCGGTGACGCGCTTGGCGAGTTTCAGGGCAGCCTCGTTGGCTTCGGTGCCTGAATTCACAAAGTACACGCTGTCCAGCGGATCGGGCAGGAGTGAGGCCAGTTGTCGGGCATAGTTCACCTGTGGTGTCTGGATGTATTCACCATACACCATCAGGTGTGCATATTGATCGAGTTGCCGGTTTACCGCCTCTTTTACGGCCGGATGACCATGCCCTATGTTGCTAACAGAGATGCCACTGATCAGGTCCAGATAGCGCTCTCCCTGCGGCCCATAGAGCCACACCCCTTCCGCCCGCACAATCTCCAGACCGAGTGGCGCAGGCGAGGTTTGGGCTACATGTTGCAAAAACAATTGTCGTTGCGAGAGCATACCGCAAAGGTAGGGAGAAGGCAGGGATGGTTACCTTTACCGGATGCGGATATTGATCACCGGCATCAGCGGGTTTTTGGGGTGGCATCTGTACAGACGCCTTCCTGCTGGGAACGACTGCACAGGCACCTGTCATACCCATTCGATCGCCTTGCCGGGCTGTCGCACTGTGGCTGTGTCACTCACAGATGAGGGGGTTGTCAGGAACTTACTGGATGAGGTACGGCCGCAGGTAGTCATCCATACGGCCGCCATATCGGATGCCAACCGCTGCGCAGAGGATCCTGCCGGCTCATATGCGGTGAATGTGATGGCAACGAAACAACTGGCAGAACACTGCAGCCGGCTGGGAGCACGGATGGTGTTTTGTTCGTCAGACCTTGTATTCCGAGGCGATAACGCACCCTACGATGAAGAGGCCACTCCGAACCCGGTGAGCACCTATGGCAGCCACAAGCAACAGGCAGAGTCGGCGGTGTTGGAAGTAGGAGACCACATTGTGGCGCGGTTGCCGCTGATGTATGGCGACAATGGCCCTGTGAGCCGCAACATGCTGAGTGCCATGCTACAAGGATTGCGGGAGCAACGGACAATGCCACTATTTATCGACGAGTATCGCACGCCGGCCTATGGGGGCGATGTGGCTGATGGGTTGTATCAACTATTGCGTGCACCTGCCGGCATCTACCACTTGGGTGGCCCTGAAAGATTGTCGAGGTATGACATAGGACTGCAGATTGTGCGGTCTTTCGGGTTTGAGGCAACATTACTGCGCCCTGTTCGGCAGGCCGATATACCTATGGCTGCCGCCAGACCTCCGGATGTGTCGCTCAATAGCTCCAAAGCCGGGCAGTTTGGGTTTGCTCCTCATACGCTGGAGGAAGTGTTGGCCGGTTTGGCCACGCAATACGCCGCCGGACAAGTGGTTTTATGAATGGTTCACCTAACTTTGCTGCCGTGAAACGTCACCTACTTTTGCTGCTCTTGCTGGTATTGGCTGGCACTGCCGGGTTGGTAGCGCAGCCTGCCATGATTACAGATACGGCTTGGGTAAACTATACAACTGCCAACTCCGAACTGCCGGTGAATTTTGTGTCTGACATTGAAGTGGCAGCCGATGGAACCGTATGGATTGCCACCTGGGGCGGCGGACTGGTGCGCATACAGGAGGGAATATGGACCATTTACGATGAAAATAACAGCGGTCTACCCAACAACCTGATCAACTCCATAGCTTTCGATAAGGAGGGTGTGCTGTGGCTGGCAACCGATGGCGACCTGACCCGTTTCGACGGCACAAACTGGAAGACCATCCGTATGCCGGTGAGTGAAAACATCATACTGGTAGTGCAGGTAGATGCCTACAATCGGGTGTGGGCAGGCACGTATGATCAGGGTCTGTATCGATATGATGGCCGCAAGCTGGAAAAGATGTGGGGCGGGTACAAGAGCATGGACTATGGGGTGAACGACATCTTGTTCGACAATGACGGCAACACATGGCTGGCCACGCGGATCGGCATGTTGCGGTACGATGGTAAGGCGTGGTCGCAATACAATCAGGAAAACACCGCCTTCACCGGTGACGCCTTTTACCGCCTGGGCATGGATTCCAAGGGAGATGTATGGGCTGCCACCTATCCCCCCGGCAACTATGCGCGCTGGGACGGCAGCAACTGGGCTATGTTTAGCGAGCAACAACCTGCAGGCGCAACAGTAAAGGATTTTCCGGGCAACTACATCTATGCTATGGAGATTACCGAAGGCGATGAGGTGCTGGGAGGAAGTCAGTATCACGGTGCGTTATCCCTGTTTGACGGTCGGCAGATAGAGGGCATTGCCACACCCTTGTCGCCGGAAGACATGGGCGTGTCGTCTCTGGCACTCGACAATGACGGCAACATTTGGGTAGGCAGCTGGAAACGAGGTTTCTTCTTCCTGGAAAATCCCGAGCAGCGGGTGTCACAGGAGCTGGTGGACTCCCTGGCGGCAGGGCTGTTCCTGGATCGGGAGATTCGCCGCCAGAAAGATGTGGTGGTCAACTCACCTAAGGTGGAGCTGCTGGTATGGGACAGCAAGAAGGTAGATGGTGACACGGTGTCGGTAAGCCTGAATGGAGAGTGGGTCATCAGGGATCAACTGATCACCGCTGAGCCGATCAGGGTGAGCATCCGTCTGAAGCGCAACTTCGACAATCACTTGATCCTGTATGCCGAAAACCTGGGACGTACGCCACCCAATACAGCCACATTGGCTATTCTGGACAAAGGTCACCGGCATAGCCTGATCCTGAAATCGGACCTGAGAAAATCGGGTACGGTCGTTATCCGCTACGATCCGGACGAAGGTCAATAGCGGCTTTGCCAGGCCTGATGGACCTGCGCCATCTCTTGCAGGTGCATCTCCACATGTCCGGTGTGGCTTCTCAGCAGGTCTTCCAATGTAACACTTCCATATTCAGGATGTACGATGGCGTGGGTTGCCCACACATGCTCGCTCACTTGGGAAAGCAAGTCGGCAGTCAGGCAGCGCAGTGCGCGGAACAAGGCCAGCGCTTCTTCCGGATTTTGGCGGCTATACTGCAATTCCTGTGCCCAGGCAGCCTGGTTATAGGGCGATGCGCTGGCACCGTTTTCGGCAATCAGCGTGCGAATCCGGATGTATCCATGTGCCTCGCTATCGGCCAGGTGGTGCAGCATCTCGTGGATGCTCCATGTGTCGGGGTTCGGCTTATAATCCCACATGTCTTTGGGATATCTCAGGATGGCTTGTTCCAGATGAGCGGGGCCATCCTTGAACAATTGCAGCAGCTCGTTACGGGTATGCATATGTGCAGGTTTATGGTTCCAATTCTATGCGCCACCGGTCTTTTCGCTGTATCAGTGTGAGGGAGTGCAGTGAGTCGGAATCGGGGACGAGGTATTGTACGATGAATTCAGTTTCTGAAACAGGCGTCGCGGATACCATATCGTAGGTGCCCGGTCTGTACGCTTGCTTCACCTCCTCAAAGGCGCCAAACGACCGGAACGTGATATACCCTCTGGCATCGTCGAAGTTGCCTTCAGACATGGCTTTCAGGTATTTTCCCGCAACGGTTTGTGGCTTCATGGTGCCACAGGAATACAATAGCAACAGTGGAACAAGCAGGGTGATGATCTTTTTCATGGCTATGAAAGTAGGGTATCCGATGCGATAAATTGATGACTTTTGTGCTATGTCTCTCTTTCAATCTCTGGCAGACCATCTGCGTATGCGGCTTGCCGGACCCCTGCCCGGGCCGGAAGCGCAGTACCGCATGGCGCCGGCAGAGCGCTTGTCAAAGGAGTCGTACCTGTCTGCAAGTCCCTCCTACCGGGAAAGCGCTGTGATGGCGTTGTTGTATCCGGCTGATGGCGAGCCCATGCTGGTGCTCACAGAGCGGCAGGAATACAAGGGGGCACACAGCGGGCAGGTGAGTCTGCCGGGTGGTCGGGTAGAACCACAGGATGCAGACACGCAGCAAACAGCCTTGCGGGAAACAGAGGAGGAAATCGGTGTGGTGGCGTCACAGATTATCGTAGTGGGCCAGCTGACCGACCTGTACATACCGCCCAGCAGGTTCATGGTATACCCTTACGTGGGTGTGGCAGATCAGCAACCTGTGTTCCGCCCCGATCCGGTGGAGGTAAAGACCCTGCTGGAAGTGCCGCTGCGGTATTTGAGTCAGCCGCATGTACGTAAGCATACACGCATGAAACTGTTCAACAACCTGGTGGTAAATACACCCTATTTTGATGTGCAGGGGCGTGTAGTTTGGGGTGCAACAGCCATGATAATCAGCGAGTTGCTGGCTGTGGTGGAAGGATAATTTTGAGGTTGGAAACTTTTTTTGAGATGTATTCATTATTGAATAATTACTATATAACGCCAAGGCATGAATAAGCAAACGATTAAGGAAAATCTGATACAATGGATGGAGGAAAACCCTGACATGGTACGAGAGGCTATTGATGAGGTAATTCAATATCTGAAACGTAAGGGAGATGACGACATTCGGCAGGAAAAACTGGACAACGTCATTAATGAGGTGTTTGAAAAATACGGGGAAGTATTAAGACATCTTGCGTGATGAACATAGAATACCTTACTAAAGCCGACATTATCCGCATTAACATCCGGACTATTGACAGTCATGGGGGAAACTTTGTCCCTCCTGATAATTTGTTGCATCCCTCATCTTTGGAATATCTGGTGGAGGCTGTTCAGGCTGAATTGTTTGGTGAGCCTATTTACCCATCAATTCCGGAGAAGGCAGCTTACTATATGTATAGTATTATTGCCAACCATGTTTTTCAGGATGGGAATAAAAGGACTGGTCTTGCCGGTGCACTCGTTTTTTTGAAGTTGAATGGTTTTGATGTAAACAATAAGTTGAATCGGCTTGTATCTGAAGCTACATTTCCTGAAATGGATCATCCGCTATACGAGGTTACTATGCAGGTAGCCAGCGGTGTGGTTTCCATTGATGCATTGCGAAACTGGTTTCTTGAAAATACAATCAATAATCAATGATTGCTCCCACCATCTATCATCTCCCCTCCTGCTCAACATGTCAGCGGATTATACAGGCATGGCGTATTGATCAGGCAAATCTGAGGGACATCAAGGCGCAACCACTCACAGAAGCCGAAGTGGATGCCATGGCCAGTCTTGCCGGCAGCTATGAGGCCATTTTCAGCAAGCGTTCCCGCAAATACCGCGCACTGGGACTGCATCTGCAAACACTTACCGAAGCAGATTACAGGCATTGGCTGCTGCAGGATTATACCTTCTTGGCCCGTCCGGTACTGATGACGGAGGATCGGATATTCGTTGGAAATGCACAAAAAACAGTAGAAGAAGCCACTTTTTTTCTACACCGCAGATAGACTGCAATGGGCTTGCTCAATTTTGTAGCAAGATAATGCCAAAATATTTGGCAAAGTCATAATTCTGTTACTATCTTCAACCACTGCAAAGCAAAAAAGGGAAACATGGCTACGGCAAAAGAAGAAAAACTCAAAGCGCTCAAGCTTACGGTCGATAAGCTGGAGAAGCAATTCGGGAAAGGCACTATCATGAAGTTGGGTGACGCACCTGTGGTAGAGGCGCCTACTATTTCAACCGGTTCACTGGGACTGGACATTGCATTGGGCATCGGCGGCTTTCCAAAAGGGCGTATCGTAGAAATCTACGGACCTGAATCTTCCGGTAAGACAACCCTCGCCATCCACGCCATCGCTGAGGCACAAAAGAAAGGCGGCATTGCAGCATTTATCGATGCTGAGCATGCCTTTGACAAGAATTATGCAGAAAAGCTGGGTGTCAACACTGAAGATCTGCTCATCTCGCAACCCGACGACGGAGAATCCGCACTGGAAATCGCTGAGCACCTGATACGTTCCGGTGCGCTGGACATCGTAGTAATCGACTCGGTAGCAGCACTCGTGCCACGGGCTGAACTGGAAGGTGAAATGGGCGAGTCAAAGATGGGACTGCAAGCTCGACTGATGTCCCAAGCACTGCGGAAACTTACCGGCACCATCAACAAAACCGGCTGCACGGCAATCTTCATCAATCAGCTGCGGGAAAAAATCGGCGTGATGTTCGGTAACCCCGAGACCACTACAGGAGGTAACGCCCTCAAGTTCTATTGTTCTGTGCGCCTCGACATCCGCCGTACCGGACAGATTAAGGAAGGCAACGATGTTGTGGGTAACCGGGTAAAGGTGAAAGTGGTGAAGAACAAGATGGCTCCACCTTTCAAGATAAGTGAGTTCGACATCATGTATGGTCAGGGGATTTCCAAGGCCGGTGAAATCACGGATCTCGGTACAGACCTCGACATCTTGCAGAAGAGCGGCTCATGGTACAGCTACGATGGCAACAAGTTGGGTCAGGGTCGAGAGAGTGTAAAGCAATTGCTGATTGACAATCCGGAACTCGCTAGTGAGATTGAAGCCAAAATCAAGGCGAAGTATCAGATTGGTGCTGTGCAAGCAAAGCACGAGGCGCCTGACGAAGAATAATTGCGTGAAATGTGTGTTTGTTACGAAAAAGCCCGGTAGACTCTATCGGGCTTTTTTATGGAAGGGAGATTTCCAATAGCTCCATAGCTCCACCCCCTAAAATGATGGTTTCGGTCTTTTCGCCTTTGCTGTCGCCATCGGCCATCAAAAACCA
>CAYYHM010000013.1:13124-33106 GCA_964471795.1 uncultured Chitinophagales bacterium
GGCCACACGAAACCCACAGCCAGGCAGTGAGCAGTAGTGGTAGCCAACGCGTCGACATACCGGGTTAGATCTGCTTCAGCAGCGTGGATAAATCTACACGTGCCTGCACTACCTGTACTACCTGCTCCAGTGGGATGCGTTCCTGCTGCATGGTGTCCCGCTCGCGGATAGTGATCGTGCCATCTTCTATTGTCTGGTGATCAATGGTGAGGCAGAATGGCGTACCGATGGCGTCTTGTCTGCGGTATCGTTTTCCGATGGCGTCTTTTTCATCATACTGGCAGTTGAACTGATAGCGGAGTACATCCATCACTTCGCGTGCTTTCTCCGGTAATCCATCTTTTTTGATGAGTGGCAACACGGCCACCTTTACAGGGGCCAGTGCCGGCGGCAGCTTCAATACGGTACGTATGCTGCCGTCTTCCAGCGTTTCTTCTGTGTACGCCTGGCTAAGGAGCAGCAGAAACATACGGTCGAGGCCAATGGAGGTCTCTACCACATAGGGCACATAGCTTTCGTTCAGCTCCGGATCGAAGTATTGCAGTTTCTTGCCACTGAACTCCTGATGACGCCCCAGGTCGTAGTCGGTTCGGGAGTGGATGCCTTCCACTTCCTTGAAGCCAAAGGAAAACTCAAATTCGATGTCTACGGCGGCATTGGCATAGTGCGCCAACTTGATGTGGTCGTGGAAACGCAGGCGGCTGGCAGGTGTGCCCAGCGCCAGGTGCCAGTTCATGCGCTTTTCTTTCCAATAGCGATACCACTCCATTTCTGTGCCGGGACGTACAAAGAATTGCATCTCCATTTGCTCGAATTCGCGCATCCGGAAGATGAACTGGCGTGCTACGATCTCATTACGGAAGGCCTTACCGGTTTGTGCAATGCCGAAAGGAACCTTCTGACGGCTGGTCTTCTGTACGTTCAGGAAATTGACGAAGATGCCCTGTGCTGTTTCGGGGCGCAGGTAGATGGTAGCACTGTCGCCGGCTACAGAACCCAGCTGCGTGGCAAACATCAAGTTGAACTGCCGTACATCCGTCCAGTTCTTAGAGCCTGTCTCCGGATCGGCAATTCCCTCATCCTCTATCAACTGCTTCAATGCCACCAGATCGCCGGCCTCCAGCGCTTGCTTCATGCGTGCTTCTATACTGTCTATCTTTTCCTGTGCGCGCAACACGTTGGGGTTGGTAGCCAAAAACTGTGCTTCATCGAAAGCGTCACCAAAACGACTGCGGCCCTTTTCCACTTCTTTGGCGATCTTTTGCTCATACTTGGCCATGTGCTCTTCTATCAGCACATCGGCGCGGTAGCGTTTCTTGCTGTCTTTGTTATCGATCAATGGATCGTTGAAGGCATCTACGTGGCCGGAAGCCTTCCAGGTGGTTGGATGCATAAAGATGGCTGCGTCGATACCTACCACGTTTTCGTGCATGTGCACCATGGCCTTCCACCAATACTGGCGGATGTTGTTCTTCAATTCCGATCCATAGGGGCCGTAGTCATACACCGCACCTAGTCCATCGTATATCTCAGAGGAAGGAAATACATACCCATACTCCTTGGCATGGGACACTATTGCTTTCAATGAATCGAGCTGATCTGCCATGGGGCAAAGATACCAAGCCGGCTGAATCCCGCCAGCCCAAAGTAACCTTGCAACTCTGCTGAAAAGGCCGCCACATGCTGCCACGGTTGCTGCTGGCAGGGGCGTTGTACAGGTTGACATGCAAATACCTTTCTACCTTTGCGCCATGCAAGCGCTTCGTCGGCTGATATATGGATGGCACAACGCTGTGGATGAGCGGCTGAAGTTCCCGCATCTGCGGGAAGGATCGGTAGGGATTCAGGTAGGCTTTGACATGGGTTTTGCCTTTACCAGCGATCTGTTCAAAATGGCCAGGCGTGCAGGCACTACAGGAAAGGTGCTTGGCATCGACCCCGATGCTGCCAACCACAAGGCAGCTGCAGCGTACATGGAAACACACCCGTTTCCGGCCATCACCTTAATCGAGAAAGCCACCTTCAATAAGCAGGATTTGCTGGAGCTACAACTCGGCGAAAAGGCATCCTGGAATCAGCTCAGCAATATACCCCTCGACGACACGGTTGCTTTTCGGGAAGACACTACAATGGTGCAGGCCGACACGCTCGACAATATTGTTGCTGACGCCGATATCTCCATCCATCAGATAAGACACATCAACATCACCAATAATGGTGCTGAATATGCCACCTTGCAAGGCGCTACAAGGATTCTACGGGAGGCCGAACGGCTGTCGTTGTCCATCACCACAGGCAGGCACGATCCTTCAGGTACGATTGATGGCCGTCCTGATGTGGCATGCATTTTGGAGCTGTTGCAGGCAGCAGGATATCAGGTGCGGTTTTTTCGTATTGAACAATCGCTCTGGTGGGGCTTTTTTACAAAACTGCTTCTGAACAGGAAGTGGGTGTACGGCAAGTCCAACTATGGAGTTGTACTGGCAGCAAAAGGACAGTCCATACCTCGCTGGCAGTCGTTCTCCTAAACAGCAGACCTGGCATTCTGTTGCTTGGTAACAATACCAGAAGCCCGGCAACCCCACCCCTCCTGCAGAAATGGTATATTTGAAATCGATACTCAACACACGCATATGTCAACTAAGTACACATCCTCTGACAAATCCCGCCGGGATTTCCTGAAACTGGGAGCGCTTACTGCAGCAGGCACCATACTCGGTGCAGACGTAATCGCCGCTCAGCCATTGTCCAACCGGGCAGCTGTGCCACCGCCATTTGTGCAGCCCGAGCTACCTTATTCATTCGAGGCGCTGGAGCCACACATCGACACCCTGACCATGCAAATCCATTACGGAAAGCACCATGCAGGCTACACTGCCAACCTGAACAAAGCGGTAGAAGGTACTGAGCTTGCCGAAAAGTCATTGGAAGAATTGTTGGCCAACGCCGGTAGCTACGGTGCAGCGGTGAGGAACAACGGGGGAGGATACTACAACCACAACCTGTTCTGGACAGTAATGAGCCCACAGGGTGGAGGTGCGCCAACCGGTGAGCTGGCTACCGCTATAGACGAATCGTTTGGTTCATTTGAATCGTTCAAAGAGTTGTTTGCCAAAGCAGCTGCCACCCGTTTCGGGTCAGGGTGGGCATGGCTCATCGTGCAGGATGGATCACTCAAAGTTACATCCACCCCCAATCAGGACAACCCGCTGATGGACGTAGCAGAAGAAAAGGGAATCCCTGTATTTGGCATCGATGTGTGGGAGCATGCGTATTACCTGCACTACCAAAACAGAAGAACCGAGTACATCTCGGCTTTCTGGAACGTGGTGAACTGGGACGAGGTAACCCGCCGCTGGCAGTCTGCAGTCAAGTAGCGCTTGACGGATCTTAGGTTAATCTACCTGTACAATCAAAGAAGCCATAGTGTTGTAAGCCTGCCGGCCGACGACATGGCAAATCACGCAGGGCGCTGAAACACTACTCTCTCATTGTCTTCGTTGATGATGATGAGCTCATCCGCTGTAAGCCGAAGCACGGTAACCATCTGATCATCGGTGATGATCAAACCCTGAAAATCGTAGGATGCCGATGTGCTCAGCATGGAATTGTCCTTATTGAAGGAATATGTGCCAACTGCATCGAACGAAAAATTGCCCTGCTCGAATCTGTAGGAGAAAGCCCCATCTTTGGTAAATGTGTAGGTAAAGTTGGCGTACAGGTCGGTGACATCATCGCCATCAGCCTGTGTGGCTATTCGCACCACCCAGTTGCCATCCAGTTTGGCCTCCGGTGACCGCAATGACAGACCGGGACCTTCTTCAAACTTGGTACAGGAAGTAAACAAACTGCCTGTGATTGCCAGCAGCAGGAGAAATGGAGCGATGATTTTCATGGTTGTATCGATTAACTGGTGAATCCAATGGGTGTAAATTAGCAAAATTGCGTGTATGATTCCTTACATTAGTGATAAGGCTTTCCGCAGGAATATTTAACATGAACACTTGTTCATGTGAACATGATAACATATCTTTGTCAGTATGGGAAAACGTGTACCTACCTCTATTGAGCTGACACCGGCTGATTTTACCAGAAGAGGCTTTCTGAAAAAGAGTGCACTCACAGCTATGGGCACTATGTTGGGCGCAGACATCGTATTTGGCAGCAACTTGCCTCCATTTACGCTGCCGCTGGCATTTCAGCAAGATGATCCCCTGCGGCAACTGGGTAAGCATCCGGAGCTCATCGTCCTGAACAACAAGCCCTGGAACATTGAAACACCGGCACACCTGCTCGATGATGCCATTACGCCTGCCAATAAGATGTTTGTCAGGAACAATGGTTTGCTGCCGCTGAACACGGATCCCACACAGTGGACCCTCACCATCGACGGGGAGTCTGTGCGGGCGCCCAAGACATATACACTGGCAGATTTGCAGACTAAATTCCGGCACTACACCTATCAACTGGTGATAGAGTGTGGCGGTAATGGCCGCAAGGAGTTCAATCCACCCGCTAAGGGCAATCAATGGGGCGAAGGTGCCGTACATTGCGCGCAGTGGACTGGTGTTCGGTTGAAGGATGTATTGCAAGATGTAGGACTGAAAAGTGATGCGGTGTACATCGGCTATTATGGTGCCGACATCCACCTGAATGGCGACCCGAACAAGGTGGTGATCAGTCGTGGCGTACCGATGGCCAAAGCGTTGGAAGATGAAACCCTGCTGGCATTCCAGATGAATGGTACAGATATTCCGGTGATTCACGGGGCGCCGTTGCGTTTGGTTATTGGCGGCTGGCCTGCTTCCGTGTCCGGTAAGTGGCTGAAGCGTATCGCTGTCAGGAACAAGGTGCATGATGGCCCCAAGATGGAATCGCCTTCATACCGTGTTCCCTGCAATCCCATTGAGCCCGGAGCGCAGGTAGACGAGAGCAACTTTTGCATCATAGAGTCCATGCCTGTAAAGTCGGTGATCACCTTTCCGAAATCCGGTGCCATGATCAACATGGGGCAGACACTGCCCATCCGTGGTCATGCCTGGGCCGGCGATTTGTCGGTCAGCAAGGTGGAATATTCTATCGATTATGGGGCTACCTGGCAGACTGCCGAACTGAGGGAGCCTGCCAACAGACTGGCCTGGCAGCACTTCACCGCACAGGTACGGTTTCCGCGACCGGGCTACTATGAAGTGTGGGCCAAGGCTACCGATAGCAACGGTGTAAGCCAGCCAATGGTATCACCCGCCTGGAATCCGAAAGGATATCTGAACAATGCCACACACCGAATTGCCGTGAAAGTGTCGTGATATGAACAAAAGAGGGTCATCCGATTATTCGCTCGACATGAGCCGCCTGCTGCACCTGCTGATGGTGTCAATGGTGGTATTGGTCATGGTACTGGCAGGTGTGATTGCCGGATTTACCACCTATAGTGAGTACCTGGCACACTACTTTATACCGGAGCCCGACAATCCGGCTACCCCTGTGCTTGCAGAAGAGTTGCCGGCGATTGTAGATGGTGTGGATACGGAGTCAGGATTGATTGCTGAGGGTGACTGGGAAATTGTGCGTGCCAATTGTACCTCCTGTCATACAGCTAGCATCATCATACAAAACAAACAAACACGTGACGGGTGGGAACACCTCATACACTGGATGCAGGAAACGCAGGGGCTGTGGGATCTTGGCAAAAACGAGCCATTAATACTGGATTATCTGGCCACCTACTATGCGCCGGAAGAGACCGGCAGACGAAAACAACTACAGGACATCGAGTGGTACATCCTGGACTTAACAACAATGAGATGAGGAACCTGTTAATCATATCAGTCATATTGCTGTTTTCCATGGCATGCCGCCAACAGGAGGCACCTGTTGAGCCTGAGCCGCCCGGCAGTTGGTTTCTATTGTCCACAATGGATGCAGCCAATCATCTGAATGCCGAAGGATGGGTGTTTGTAGATGTACGCCAGGAGGAAGCCTATCTGCAAGGCCATATTCCCGGAGCTATCCGCATCTACAGAGATGACTTTGAAGATACCACCTACCCCTATCAGGGCATGATGCCTTCACCCGAATTTATGAGTAACCTATTGGGTGAGGCTGGCATACAAAGTACAGACACGCTGGTACTCTATGATCAATATGGGGATGTAAATGCCTCCCGATTGTGGTGGATTCTTTACCAATATGGCCATCCTGCCATCCATTTGCTACATGGTGGACTTACTACCTGGCAGCAGGAAAACAGGTCATTGGAAACCGCTGCTGTGCAACGGCCCGCCGTGCAGTACGTGTTTGGCCCTGCGCCCGACAAAGACATCCGTGCCACCAAGGAAGACATTGTAAAGGCTATTATTGACACCAACTACCTGATTGTAGACACCAGAAGTCTGGAAGAATATACAGGTGCCATTCAGAAAAGCGGTGCGGCAAGACCCGGACATATTCCGGGCAGTATCCACGCCGATTACATCTACACCCTGCAGTATGATGGCAACTATCAATTCCGGGACACAGAAACGCTGCGACAATTCTTCCTCGATAAAGGCATTACCCCCGACAAGCAGATCATCACCTATTGCCACAGTGGCGTGCGGTCGGCACTCACCTTGTTCGTGTTGACAGAAATCCTGCAATATCCCAACGTACAGAACTATGACGGCTCGTGGGTAGAATGGAGTTATTTTCCGGAGCTACCTGCCGAAACAGATACAACAATTACACCTACTCAATTGTAAATCCCATTACTATGAATAACTACTGGCAGCTTATCACAGACTCCTATCGGGGGTACACCCAATGGTTCATCGACCAAATCACGTTCCAGTCGCAACCATGGTATTACAATTACTTCTGGATGCTGACGATTGTGTCGCTCATCTTCATCCTGCTGGAGGCGGCAAAGCCCTGGCGGAAGGATCAACCGGTGCTGCGGAAGGATTTCTGGCTGGATTTCTTCTACATGTACTTCAACTTCTTCCTGTTTAGCCTGGTAATCTATGAGGCAGGGTCCAATGTTGTTGTGAACCTGTTCCGCGACTTGCAGCACGCTATCGGGATCGATTTGATTGGTGTGGTAAACGTAGCAGGCTGGCCGGTAGCCGTTCAGCTCATCGTTTATTTCATCCTGCGCGATTTCATACAGTGGAACACACACATCCTGCTGCACAAGGTGCCGTTCCTGTGGAACTTCCACAAAGTACACCACAGCGTGAAGGAGATGGGCTTTGCTGCTCACCTTCGTTTTCACTGGATGGAAAACGTAGTATATGGCACCATCCAGTACCTGCCGTTGGCGATGATCGGCTTCAACCTGGATCATGCATTCTTCGTGTACATGTTTACAACCGTAATCGGACACTGGAACCACACCAACTTCACCATCAACATAGGTCCGTTGAAGTACCTGTTCAACAATCCGGAGATGCACATCTGGCATCACGCCAAGCACTTGCCTGCCGAGCGCATGACCGGCGTGAACTTTGGACTCACCCTCAGTATCTGGGATTACATTTTCGGCACCAATTACATCCCATACAATGGCCGCGATATTGAGCTGGGATTTGCGGGAGACGAAGAGTTTCCCAAGGACTTTGCCCATCAGAACCTGTATGGCTTTGGTATGCAGCACGAAAAGGATGCTCCACCCTATCAGAGCGATCTGGTGAACAAGGACTGATATTCCGGTTGCATCAATAGAACGTACACAAGGGCCATCTTTCTATAAGGGTGGCCCTTTTCGTTGGGTAGGAGGTTGGGTGAGGTCCGCCTGTATCAGAACCGGAAGCACGGGATGACCACTTTTCCGAATGATTTTTCCCGCTGCAGGATGTAGACTACAGACAATTCAGTTCCGCCACGCAGGTTACTGGCCGTGCGGCTTTGGCCCAGGTTGATGTCGTAGCTCAACACCCCACGGATCTTACCGTACTGCAGGCCTACAGATGGAATGACGTCACCCACCGCTCGTACCCATAATCCAGCCAGCAGCATAGTTGGGCTCTCGTCCTGCTGGGGAAGCCAGGCATTTACTACATATCCGGCCTGTAGGCCCAGTAGCAGCTCCTCGGCACCGCGCTGTGCCATATACAACAGGGCAGGCTCCACCTGCCATTGCGGGTTCAGCTGCAGCCGTGCACCTGCCTGAAACACCGGTCGCAGTCCAATCTGATTCTGACTACCATAGAACGATTCGGCAGGGCGTGTAGCATGCAGCACACTCGCCCCGGCATACCAATTGAGCGACTCGTTGGGCGCTCCACTGATCAATACACCTCCCTGCCAGTCTCGGTAGTTGAGGCGCTCCTCACCAGTGAAGGGTTCACCGGAAGGGTTGGTGTTGACAAAGCCCTTGGTAGTCCACTGATTATCGAACACCAGCCGGCTGTAATCGAGTTGTTTCTGCACCATACCAATGCCGAGGCCAAGGGCCACAGCCAATTTTCGGGAGGCCTGATAGTGGATAGATCCGGACAGTATCTGTTTTTGGGTGGTCAACCGCCCGTCGCCGGCCTGATCATACAAGGCGATGAGTCCGGCGCCGGCGCTCCATTTGTCGGCTAGGGTAAACCGGTAGTCGCCCCAGGCGCCCACCGTTCGATAAGGTACGGTGACAGACTGCCACTGCTGCCGCGCATTGCCCCCCAGGCGCAGGCTTCCGTCGAATGCGCCGGTTTGTGCCGGGTTGAGGAGGGTGGGCGTGTGGAAGAAATGCGAAAAATGGACGTCTTGTCCAACCAGCAATCCGTTGACCAGCAAGAGGAATATGAGCCAGCCTGTTCTCATCGGATGAGTGTTATGTTTCCGGTAAGCGACACAGCTTCATTGTTTTCCAGAACGGCTTCCAACTCATACACATACACCTCCATTTCCTGTGGCACTCCACCTACTGTGCCATCCCAGCCCCTGGCAATACTGTCTGTCTGGAAAACCAACTGCCCCCAACGGTTGAACAGCTTGAACGATAGTTCCCGGACACCAATCCCCTTCACGTAAAGGATGTCGTTCACCCCGTCACCGTTTGGTGAAAAGGCGTTGGGCACGTCAATCAGCGGGATGACGATCTGCTTGCAGACTTGGTCGAAGCAGGACAAGTTGCTTTCGATGAACAGGCATACGTTGTACACCCCCGGCTCCTCGAAGACATGGGTCGGATTCTGGTCAGCAGAGGTGTTGCCATCCCCGAAATCCCAGCGATAGGAGTTGGCAGGATCACTCAGGTCGGTAAATCGCACCGGCTCTCCAAATGCAGGGAATGCAGGATCAAAGGAGAAACCAGCGGCTATGCTCGCCACCGTGATCACCGGGAAATAGAAGGTGTCCGGTATGCGGCACACCTTGGTAGTATCCTTCACGATGAAGGTCACGATAAAGGTGTCGGCTGTGTTGTAGATGTGCGAAGGATTTTCATCCGTTGAGGTGGTGCCATCCCCGAAGTCCCAGAAATACTGAGCACCTTTGGTGCCCTGATTCTTAAAGTCGACCTCCAGCGGTACACAGCCGGTAGCGTTTCCGGTGATGGCTGCCAGCGCCACAGCGGAGGCCAGCTCCAGATCGAACTTGAGTACGGCCATGTTACAGTTGGGGCTGTTGTTGGTGGCAGACCAGGCGCCCGGTGTAGTAGGGAAGTCTGAGTTGCCCCTGCAGCCGGCGCAGGCAGCCTGATAGATGGCTCCCCGCTTGTCGAAGCGGCTGGTGCCTCCATCTACATGTTCTTCGGCTATATTGCCCCCAAAATAGGTGGCATACAGGAGGGAGTCCATATCAGCACCCAACACGATAAAGTAGAAATCGCTGCCATCGGTCTGTGGCTGAAAGGCATCTGCCGTTACCGGCATGCCGGTTATGTTGAAATCCGGAATTTGCGAGAAGAAGTTGGTAGCGCCACCCCAACCGGACACATATACATTGTTGCACTGGTCTACCAGCAGAGCCGTTGGGGATATATCCGGTTGCCCGTCGCCCTTACCAAACACCGTGCTTCTGGTCATCTGCGACAGGTCGGGCAGGAAACGTGCCAGATATTGGCCGGAATTGGGATTGCTGTATGTACCGGGCGATACGGGAAAGCTGCCTTCAGAATTGCCTACCACATACACCTCACCGAATTCATCGATCTCGATAAAGTAGTTCTGGTCGAAGTCTACCGTACCGATGAAGGTAGATGCCGGCATGGTGAGGCCACCATTTTCTATGAAACAGAGGAATCCATCCGCCTCGCCGCCCATAAAGAATGGGAATGCAGCCGATGGTGTACTGGGGAAATCGATGCTGGTGGTGCCCCCACTGACGTACAGGTTGTTGAACGGATCGAGTTTGAGGGAGTAGGCTGCATCTGCATCAGCGCCACCCAGGAAAGTAGCCCACCGGAGACTGGTGAGGTCGGCATCCATGTGCAACACCAGTCCATCCTGCTGTCCAGCATATATCGGCTGAATGGCCAGCGATGTTACCGGAAAGTCAGGCGATTGTGTGCAACTGGCCACATACACGTCACTGTTGTCGTCCAGCACGATTTCACCACGGAAAAAGTCGCCGTAATTGTAGGTAAGCTTGGTAGGTGAAAAAGGCGACAACCCATCATTTACCCCATCATTGCCGCTGCCACCCAGATAGGTGGATGCGAGCAGGGTGCGGCCCAGGCTATCTAGCTTCGCTACGAACATATCCACCCCATTGGTAAAATTTGTGCCATTGCTGGCATAGTTCACGGGATTGCCCCCCTGAAAGGTGCGCTGGAATGCAGTAAGTGTAGTGGGGAAGTCCAGCGACCCGGTGAGGCCATAGATGTACAATTCATTATCGTTGTTGGCGATGAGGCTGTTGGGTGTTTCTGCGGATCCGCCACCCAGGTAGGTGGAATAGACCAGCTGCGTTCCATCGCTGTTGAATTTGGTAATGCCGATGTCTACCAGCCCCGACCAGGTGGTCTTGTAGGCGAGTGGCGACGTTGGATATCCCGGACCAAACACGATACCACCTCCGTAGATCATCTCATCGTTGTCGAAGGTGGCCGTGAAGCCAAAGTTGTCGGCTGTAGAGCCTGTATAGGTAGACAGTTCAAGCTTTGGGTCTATCACCAGTGTGTACTTCGGGTTGTAGCGATCCAACTCGAACCGTACCCGGTTGTTCTCCACCACATACCGCACCGAAACGGGCACCTTGCGGCCGTCGATTTCCTGCCAGGCGGCCGGAATCGTTTCCTTGAGGGTAAACCCATCGGTTACTTGAATCATCAGCGCTTCCCGGTCCTTGTATATGGTGGCACCTGTGTACCGCATGGCTATACTCCGCCAGTCGCCACCGGGCGCTACGATGATGTCATACTTCAGGTGGCCTTCTTCTTCCCTATAGGAGATGTCTACCCCGCGGTACAACTCCATACGGGTAAGTGCAGCATACACGGGTACATCACCCGCCCACTGATCCGGGTTGTTGCCAATAAAGTAGTTGTGTTTGTGTGCATAGGGCATTGAGGGCACAAAAGGAGCAGCAGGATTTCCGCCATCAAACTGCACCGAAAACGGGTACATATCCACGCTGTCGGAAGGCACCTCACCTCCATGCCGGTGTGCTGTGTGGTGCTCCCAGTCATCCGGATGCACCATGTTGAATGTAATCCTGTCGGGCTCCCAGAATAGTGCGCCGCCAACGGTGGCAGCCCGATATGACACTACTGCCGGCCACTGGCCCTGATTGGGGACGATGGTAAGTTGAGCGAATAGTGAATGCCACAACAGCAACAATAAGGCAGAAGCGATCCATCGAACCATGGATGAAAGTTACGAAATCGCAGAAGCATTGTGGCAGGGCTCCTTTTTCCCATACAAGCATAGGTAGCCCGTTTTCATCGGTTATCTTTGGACAAAAACATACCACATGCGCAACTGGATAATCGGCATGGCCCTGTTGGTTGCCGGCCATCTGGCGGCACAACAGCCGCTTACCCTCACAGATATTTTCGCTTCCAACACGTTTTCGCCGGCCTATATCTGGGGATTGAACCACCTGCCCGATGGAAAGACATACAGCAAACTGGAATTCCTTCCCTCACGCGAGGTGGCGGTGGTGTCCTATAGCTATGCCACGGGAGAGGCTGCCGACACCTTGCTGCACAGTGGTGCCGTTGGTGAGGCCATCGGCAAGCCGGCCCTGTTTTTCAGCTACACCTTCAGTAGCGACCTGCAACAGGCGCTTATCCCGCTGGACGAAGAGCAGATCTACCGGTATTCCAGCAAGTCGGATCATTACCTGTACAATCGTGCCACAGGTACAGCAGAGCAGCTGCATGGCAAGGCGAAGCAACTGTATCCTACTTTTTCACCGGATGGTAGCCATATTGCCTTTGTGGCCGATAACAACCTGTATGTGAAGGATCTGCAAACCGGCAAGGTAACTGCTGTTACGGAAGATGGTGAGTGGAACAAGGTAATCAACGGCGCTGCTGATTGGGTGTATGAGGAAGAGCTGGAGCTTACACGCGCCTTTGAGTGGTCGCCGGACGGGCGTTTCCTGACGTTCCTGCGGTTTGATGAATCGAGGGTGCGGCAGTTCGATATGACCATGTATGACGAGGAGCTGTACCCATACAACTACTCATTCAAGTATCCCAAGGCCGGTGAAGACAACGCTATTGTAACCGTCCACACCTATGAAGTGGCCACCGGCATCTTGAAATACCACGGACTATCTACCGGCGACGACCACTATTTCCCCAGACTGCAGTACACACAAGATCCGGGCGTGTTCTGTGTACAGCGGCTCAATCGGCAGCAGAACGTGCTGGACCTGTTGCTGGTCGATGCCGAAACCGGCGAGCAACGCACGCTGATGACAGAAGAAAATCCGTACTACATCGATATCACCAACAACCTGACGTTTTTAGCCAACGGTAAGGAATTCTTGTGGACCAGCGAGCAGGACGGCTATAACCATATCTACCTGTTCGGCATGGATGGCAAGCCGGTACGGCAGCTCACCAAGGGCGCTTGGGATGTCACCGGTTGCTATGGGGTTGACGAGTCTTCCGGCTACGTATATTACCAGTCGGCCGCTACCTCGCCGTTGGAGCGCCATGTATACCGGGTAAAACTCACCGGCAGGGGGCAGCAGTTGCTCACGCCCGGCGATGGCACGCATGACGCAGAGTTTTCTGCCGACTTCAGCCATGCCTTGCATACCTGGTCGGCGGCAGACAAGCCGTATCGATTTGCCATGATGGCGGGCGATGGAAAGGAAGTACGTGTACTTGAAGAGAACAAGCGGCTATCAGTGGCTACCGAATCTTACGGATTCGTAGAGAAGCAGTTCTTCACCATTCCGGTAGACAAGGCCGGGGTTTCGCTGAATGCCTGGATGCTGGAGCCCGAGAACCGCGAACCCGGCCGGCAATATCCTGTGCTGATGTTCGTGTATGGGGGTCCGGGTAGCCAGACTGTACAGGACAGCTGGGGCGGTAGAAACGACCCCTGGTTTCAATACCTGGTGCAACAAGGCTACATCGTGGTGTCGGTAGACAACAGGGGCACGGGAGCCAGGGGTCAGGAATTCAAGAAGTGCACTTACAAGCAGCTGGGCGTGCTGGAGGTGGAAGACCAGATTGCTGCGGCCAACTACCTGGCTTCGTTGCCGCAGGTAGACGGCAGCCGCATCGGGATCTTCGGATGGAGCTATGGCGGCTATATGAGTAGCGGCTGTCTGTTCCGTGCTCCGCAGGTATTCCGTATGGCGATAGCTGTAGCCCCGGTTACCCATTGGAAGTTCTACGATACGATATATACCGAGCGGTTCATGCAAAAGCCGCAAGACAACGCCGACGGATACGATGCCGGATCGCCCATCAGCTATGTGGATGGCCTGGAGGGCAAGTTCCTGCTGATTCACGGCACGGCAGATGACAACGTACATGTGCAGAACACCATGGAGCTGGTGCGGGCGCTGGTAGAAGCCGGCAAGCAATTCGATCAGTTCATCTATCCGGACAAAAACCATGGCATACCGGGAAGAGCTACCCGGCTGCATCTCTACAATCTGATGTCGTCTTACATCATGGATAACCTGTAACCGGGCCATCAGGCAGGAGGGGGTAGGCGTGCCCAGCTTTGAAAAAATTGATAACTTGCTGACATTATTTTCACAACCCAAGCTTAACAAATCACTATGAGCAATAATGCTACTTCTCAGGTGACACAAACCGGTCACCCGTCGGGATTGATGACGCTCTTTTTCTCAGAAATGTGGGAGCGTTTCTGCTACTATGGCATGCGCGTGCTGTTGACACTGTATTTGGTGAAGTCGCTGATGAAGGGCGATGCGGAGGCAGCACTGATTTATGGCGCCTACACCGGTTTGGTGTATGCAGCTCCAATTTTGGGCGGTCGAATGGCCGACAAATATCTTGGATATCGGTATGCTGTAATGCTGGGGGCCATCCTTATGGCTATCGGTGAGTTCCTTATCCTTGGCGGTAACGATCAGTTTCTGCTTATCGGAATGGGAGCATTGATTATAGGGAACGGCTATTTCAAAGCCAACATCTCCACCATTGTAGGTAAACTGTACAAGGACGACGACCCGCGGCGCGATTCCGGGTTTACCATCTTCTACATCGGCATCAACATCGGTGCTTTGCTGGCCACTACCGTGGTGGCTTATGTGGGTGAGACCTATGGGTTCGATAAGGGATTCGGCTTGGCCGGTATCGGTATGCTGACAGGACTTCTCATTTTCTGGAGTGGGCGAAAGAACTACAGTGCCGCACCCGGTCTGGAAATTACCGAAGAGGGCAAGAAGAAAGTGCTCGGTCCGCTCAACATGGTACAGGCGATCACCATTGGCTCCTTGTTTTTGATTCCGGTTTGCTACTACCTGATTATGCACAACAGCTGGATGGATTATATCCTGCTGGGACTTTTCCTGTACATCAGCTACAGCATGATTGCCGCCGGTGCCAAAGCAGATGCTCGTGATCAGGTGAGTATCTGGAAAGATCGAATGATCGCCCTCATTATATTCATGATCATCAACATCGCATTCTGGGCTTGCTTTGAGCAGGCAGGAACCAGCCTCACCTTGTTTGCCGACAGGAATGTGGACAGGAGTATCATGGGATGGGAGATGCCTGCGTCTATGACACAGTTCTTCAATCCGTTCTTCATCATCGTGTTCGGATCCATTTTCTCAATCATGTGGGTGCGGTTATCTGCCATCGGCAAAAACCCTAGTATTCCATTGAAGTTTGCGCTTGGCATCCTGCAACTGGGTCTCGGATTCCTGGTTACTCAGATTGGTCTGCAGTTTGTAAACGAAGCACAGCAGGTGCCGTTGCTTACCCTTGTGTTCTTATATCTGTTGCACACCACAGGCGAACTATTCCTGTCGCCGATAGGCCTGTCGATGGTTACCAAACTGTCGCCTAAGGATATTGCCGGTACGGCCATGGGGGCTTGGTTCCTCAGCTTTGCGATAGCCAATTATGTAGGCGGTAAGATTGCCACACTCACCGGAGGACATGGTGGTGACGGTGCTGAGCTTGACGCAGCAGCAGGACTGGCAACCTACACAGGTGTGTTCACCAACATTGGTTTGGTGCTGCTCGGTATCTCCCTCTTGTTGGTATTGACCCGTAAGCCACTTGAGAAACTCATGCATGGGGTAAAGTAACCATCACCCGTCATCCAACGATACTACTGCAACCCTTGCCATTGGCAGGGGTTGTTTGTTTTCCGGATGTCGGTACAGCATATACCAAGCAAATGATGTCCACGTTTCTGTAGCATGCGCTGGATCGTCGTGCTTGCCATCATTTGCCAATTTTCTTCCTTCGGACAACAGTTTCAGTCGGAGCAGCTTCGATACAGTAGAGTGCGGGAGGCCAAGGCACAAACAGATGCCGGTATACGCCAGCGTTTGTCGGAATTGGATGTGCCGTATGAACACCCCGACTTATACATCCGAGGTTTCAAGTGGGAGCAGGAGATGGAGTGTTGGCTGCGCAACCGCTCCGGCGAATGGGTGTTGTTTCATACCTACGACTTTTGTCAGCTATCGGGGGTGCTGGGTCCCAAGGTGCGCCAAGGCGATGGACAGGTGCCGGAAGGGTTCTACCACATTGATCGCTTTAATCCGGCCAGCAATTTCCACTTGTCGATGGGCATCAACTATCCCAACCAGGTAGACCGGAAGCGTGCCGGCAGCCATTTGCCGGGAGGGGATATCTTCATTCACGGAGCCTGCGTAACCATCGGATGTATACCCATCACCGATGAAGGCATACAAGAGCTCTACTGGTTAGCAGTATTGGCTAAGTCAGGTGGACAAGCCGAAATTCCCGTTCACCTGTTCCCCTGTCACCGCAGTAGCTACAACCCCTTGTGGCACGCTGCCGCCAAGACTTCACTGGTTTTTTGGAATACCCTATGGCAGGCAGAACGCATTTTTGATGAAGAGCGCAGGTTGCCCATCGTTTCTCTGATAGACAGTGACATTTACAGGGTGCAGTAATAGTCTGTATTGGGTATATTACTATCCAAATAAATGCCATGACACTCACCTTCTGCGGCGCCGCCCGCACTGTTACCGGCAGCTGCCATCTGCTTACCCTCGACGATGGCCGCAAAATCCTGTTGGACTGTGGCTTGTACCAAGGTAATGAGCCCGACTATTCCACTTTCAACAACGACTGGCTGTTCGACCCGGCAGAGATCGACGTGCTGGTGCTGTCGCATGCGCATATCGATCACAGCGGCCGCATCCCCAAACTGGTAAAAGACGGCTTCCAGGGTGAGATCTGGTGTACCCATGCCACCAAGGATCTGTGTGCCATCATGTTGATGGATAGTGCCTTCCTGCAGGAAAAAGATGCAGAATGGGAAAACAGGCAGCATTTTCGGCAGCACCCCATTCAACCGTTGTACACTACCGATGATGTGGTAGCTTGTATGGAACAGTTTACCAGCATTGGCTATAACCGTTGGAAAGAGATCGTGCCCGGCGTGTCCTTGTTGTACCTGGATGCGGGACATATTTTGGGAAGCGCCAGTGTAACCCTGCGCATCGACAAGCCAGAAGGCGGGCACTACACGGTAGGCTTTACGGGCGACATTGGCCGGCCCAACAGGCTCATCCTGCGCGACCCCATGCCCATGCCGCCGTGCGACTTCCTGATCTGTGAGTCTACCTATGGTGGGCAGCGACACGAGGAGGCGCCGCGCGAGCAACAACATTTTCTGGACATCCTGCAGCAGACCTGCGTGACGCAGAAGGGAAAACTCATCATACCGGCATTCAGCGTAGGGCGTACACAGGAAATCGTATACATGATGGATCGGATGGCCAACGAAGGTATACTGCCCCGCATACCGGTGTTTGTAGATAGCCCGCTGGCCATCAGCGCCACAGAGATCTTTCAGGCACACCCGGAGTGCTTTGACGATGAACTGCGCATCTACATGCAGAGTGATCCTGATCCGTTTGGCTTTAATCAACTCACCTACGTCCGGCGTGTAGAGCAATCCAAGGAGCTGAATGAGCGGAAAGAGCCGTGTGTCATCATCTCCGCCTCAGGCATGATGGAGGGTGGGCGTATCCGACACCATGTGTTCAACCATTGTGATGATGCTCGTAACACGATTTTATTGGTAGGTTATGCTCCGTCCCATACCCTTGCAGGGCGTATCAAGCAGGGCATGGAAACGCTTCGCATGTTTGGGCGGGAGAAACCCTTCCGGGCGCGGGTAGAATGTATGGATTCCTTTAGTGCCCACGGAGATGAGCAGGAGATGCTCGACTTTCTGGAGCAGCAGACCCCCAACAAGCTGAAGCGGCTCTTTCTGGTGCATGGCGAATATGACCGGCAGGTAGCTTTCCGGAATACCTTGCTGGATCAGGGATTCCATCATGTAGACATACCCGACCTGGGACATCGCCAAAGATTGTAGCGGATACGCCAACCTTTACCCTACAGCCCTGTTTCGTATTTTTGTGACCTACAAAAACACAACTATGGCCGTAACTACTCGAACCATCAAGTCGCCTACAGGCACCACTCTTCATACCAAAGGATGGGTGCAGGAAGGAGCGCTTCGTATGTTGATGAACAACCTCGACCCGGAGGTTGCGGAGAAACCGGAAGATCTGGTGGTATACGGCGGTAGTGGCAAGGCTGCCCGTAACTGGGAGTCATTTGACCTCATCGTAAAGGCACTCAAGGACTTGAATGATGATGAAACCCTGCTGGTACAGAGTGGCAAGCCGGTAGGCATCTTGCGCAGCCACAAGGATGCTCCGCGGGTGTTGATCGCCAACAGCAACCTGGTAGGTAACTGGGCCAATTGGGATCATTTCCGGGAGCTGGAGCGCAAGGGATTGATGATGTACGGCCAGATGACTGCTGGTTCGTGGATATATATCGGTTCACAGGGCATTGTACAAGGTACGTATGAGACCTATCTGGCACTGGCAGATAAACACTTCAATGGCACGCTGAGGGGCACACTGAATGTAACCGCCGGACTCGGTGGCATGGGTGGGGCTCAGCCTTTGGCTATCACCATGAATGAAGGTGTAGCGCTGGTAGCCGAAATGGAGCCATGGCGCGTGCAGAAACGTATCGACACTAGATATGTGGATGTGATGATGGACGACATCGACGAGGCCATTGACAGAGCCTTGGAAGCCAAGGCAACTGGAGAGCGCTTGTCCATCGGCGTGGTGTGCAACATAGTGGATCTGCTGCAGCGCCTGCTGGATCGTAACATTACGCCCGACACCCTCACCGATCAAACATCGGCACACGATGAGCTGAATGGCTACTGGCCCATGAACCTGTCGCTGGAGGAGGCGAAAGTGCTGCGTGACCAGAATCCTCAACAATACCGCGAATTGTCGTGGGACACCATGGCCCATCATGTACGGCAAATGCTGGAGTTACAGCGCAGGGGTGCCATCACCTTCGACTATGGCAACAACCTGCGCGGACAGGCAAAAGACAAGCGTGGCGTGGCCAATGCTTTCGATTTCCCCGGATTTGTGCCTGCCTACATCCGCCCCCTGTTTTGCGAAGGGAAAGGCCCCTTCCGCTGGGTGGCGTTGAGTGGCGATCCTGCCGACATCAAGGTAACAGATGACAAGCTGCGGGAACTGTTTCCCGACAACAAAGGGCTGATGCGCTGGCTGGACATGGCCGAGGAACGGATTGCCTTCCAGGGATTGCCGGCAAGGATTTGCTGGCTGGGCATGGGAGAGCGCGAAAAGGCAGGTTTGGCATTCAATCAATTGGTGAAGGAAGGAAAGGTGAAAGCCCCTATTGTGATTGGCCGCGACCACCTTGACACAGGATCTGTAGCCTCTCCCAACCGTGAAACGGAAGCCATGCTCGACGGCTCTGACGCCGTTTCCGATTGGCCGATCCTCAACGCCCTCATCAATACGGCCGGCGGCGCCAGCTGGGTGAGCTTCCACCACGGTGGAGGTGTAGGCATGGGATATTCGTTACATGCAGGTATGGTGATTGTAGCTGACGGCACCGACGATGCGGCTCAACGCCTGAGGCGGGTGCTGCACAACGACCCGGCAATGGGTGTGATTCGCCATGCCGATGCCGGCTACGATATCGCTCAGGATGTAGCGCGGCAGCACGGACTTGACCTGGAAGGTCGGTTGGGCTAGCGCTTCAGTTTCGGTATGAATCCTAACAGGGTGAACCGCATGGAAAATGCAAGATCCGGAAAGCCCAGCCGGTAGTGGTATCTTATGCCGGTGCCGAGGCCGAATTCATAGAAAACATTATTCTTTGATCGGCGCCATACATACTCCGCAATGAGTTTGCTGATGCGTATGCTATACCAGCTGTCATTATGAAGGAAGGTATCCAGATAACCGGCTTGTAAACTGATATAATTGCCACAGAAATAGGCTTGATTCAGTCCCTTGAAGTCATGCCGTGCCTTCTTGATCTGATAGTTAAATCCACCATATATGGC
>CAYYHM010000013.1:33206-37994 GCA_964471795.1 uncultured Chitinophagales bacterium
GATGCCCGGACTGAATACTTCGGGGTTGTCGGACAGCCATCCGTGGTAGCTGTTGCGGAAGCTGAGGAAGTTGCCACTGAAATGATGAAGTGATTTGTTGGCGGCAACTCTTTTGCGGAGGTTGTACTGATAGTTCAGGGCAAGGCTACTCTCGGCCCTCAGCCAGTTGCTGCCGCTGCCTCCACTGAAGCCGGCAAGATTGACCCGGCCTTCTGCCGACCAGGCACCGGCAATTCGGTGTTCAAATGATACAGCAGGAGAAAGCAGACTCAAACGGAATGCCCGCTGATCGGGGGTGGACTGGCTTTTTGCGGTAGTGGAGGTGAGCAATAGGAACAAACAGATGGCGACTGGGAAGTAGTTCTTCATAGCGGGTAATTTTTATACCATGCTAATGTAGGGATTAAGCATATAAAAAAACTCTAAAGAATAAGTAAAAGTGTGAATATATCTTACACTACGCTGCAGGTCTCTTTTCTATGCGTAGGCCTACATCCATGATGCCGGGTAGTGGGTTGGTACGCATGATGTGCTCCAATCGAAATTGGTACGTGCCTGATTCTGTAAAGCGATGTCCCTCCAGGATGGGCAACAGTCCGGTGCATACGTTTCGCAGGCAGTCTGTCCGCCACTGCTGCGCCTCGTTGTCACCAATCAGCAGTTGCTTTCGCAGGCTGCCGGTTTGTCCGCCCGGGTAGGTGGTGTGTAGGGTAATCCAGAGGTTGCTGAAGGGGTAGTTGGTAGTATGCCTGATTACCAGGTACAGGTCATAGGCTGCGGTGGTGTCCTGAATGTCCACCGAAGTAATGGGCTGCTGCTCGAAGTCCCACCCGGCTGCCTGCATACTGTCGGCTGACTCGAATACGGTGTTGGGTGTGCAGGCTGTTACCAGCAGCAGGCCAAGCAGCAGCATCAGCACCTTATTCATTAGGGGTAGGTCCTCCCTGTCCCTTGTTGCCGTCCCTGCGAGGGCCGTTTCGGCGTTTCTTTCGTCGATTGCCACCGCCGGGTTGCCCCTGACCACCTTGCTCGCCTCTTGGCTGACCACCTTTCTGAGGCTCTCCGGCAGGTTTAGGGGTCTGTCCGGACTGCCCGCCGGGGCGTTGTTGTGGTTCCTTCTTCTTGTTCTTGCGCTTCTTGTTGCGCTTCTGTCGCTCTTTACGCTCTATGTCTTCCAGTGAAATTACCCCGTCGAGCTGTGTAGACTTATCAGGAATGGCGGCAGCGATATCTTCTTCTCGCTCTATCTCCAGATTTTCAGGGAGCTTACCGGTGGCCACCTGCGAAAGCAGATCTTTTACCTCCTCTACAGTGAGCTTGTAAAAGCGCATCTTTCCCGGATAGCTGTAGTACATCAGCTGCTTGAAGATATCGGTCTTTTGCAGATAGGCATCACCCTCACTGGTTTTGATGACGTCGGCTTTCTCGGGGAATACGCTTAGTGCATCCATGTAGGTGTCCAACTCATAGTTGAGGCAGCACTTCAGGCGGCCACACTGTCCGGATAGTTTGGATTGGTTGATCGCCAGATTCTGGTAGCGTGCTGCAGAGGTTGTAACCGACTTGAAGTCCGACAACCAGGTGGAACAGCACAACTCGCGGCCACAGGCACCCAAGCCACCCACCTTGGCGGCCTCCTGCCGGGCACCGATCTGCCGCATCTCTATCTTCATCTTGAACTCCCGGGCATATTCCTTGATGAGCTGCCGGAAATCTACCCTGTCTTCTGCCGTATAGTAGAAGGTGACCTTCTTGCCGTCGCCCTGTACTTCTACCTGACCCACCTTCATATCGAGTGACAACTGACGCGCTATAGCCCGGGACTGCACCAGCACCTCCTGCTCCTTCTCCTTGGCTTCATCAAACCGTTCCATGTCGCGGTCGGAAGCTTTGCGTAGGATGACACCGATTTTTTCGTTGTCCTTCACCTTCTTCTTCTTCATCTGTAGCTTCACCAGTTCGCCGCTGAGCGTAATGCGTCCAATGTCATGCCCATAGGCCGCCTCCACCGCTACCCAGTCGCCTGTATCTACGATCAAGCCATCTTTCTTCCGGAAGAAGTCCTTGCGTGCCCCGTTGTTGAAACTGACCTCTACCACATCATATATGCCGTCTGAATACAGCGGAATGTCCGCCAGCCAGTCGAAGGTATTTAGTTTATTACAGCCACCCGTGCTGCATCCACCGTTGCTCTTGCAACCTGCAGGCTTTCCGTTTTTGGTGGTTCCACAACTACTACATCCCATAGTGCTACGTTTATGCTACATCCCGGCTGATATAAGCCGGTACTTTTTTACGAATCAAATCCATACAATCCAGTGATGTGTCCAGCCACTGTACCTTCGGGTTGGCATTCCTGCCAATGTAATAATGCAGGTTTTCCAGCCTGATGATGATCTGTTCGAACATGTCGAACGACAGCTCCTGGGCCAGATATTCCGCTCCTGCCAGCTGATCTTCCATCAGGCGCGCCAGGCGCTCCGGCTGAAAAGCCATCAGCAGGCACTCCCTAAAGTAGCGTACCGCATACATCAGGAAGGCTTTCTGTACTTCTCTTCCTGCCTTCGACACCTCGTCGATCCAGGCCAACAGCTCGGGCATCTGCCGCTTATGGCAAACAATCAGGTACTGACGCAGCCAATCCCTAAAGGCGGATGCTGGGTTCACCATAAGTTGTCTGGCTGTGTTCAAGCTGCCGTCTGCCAGCAAGGTAGCTGTATGAATCTCTTCATCGCTGCTTTCCGGAAATTGTTGCTTCAGCACGCCGGCTATCAAATCGTCGGTGAGTGGTTCAAGCCGAACTGTCTGACAGCGGCTTTGAATGGTGGCCAGCACCTGCTCCTCATCTTCAGCTACCAGTATCAGGTAACTGTCCGGAGGAGGTTCTTCTATCAACTTGAGCAGTATATTGCCCTCCTTGCCCAGCTGCTCAGCCATCCACAACACCTGCACCTTGGCATGTCCTTCATAGGCCTTCAGACCCAGCCGGTTGATGATTTCACGACATTCTTTGGCCGTAATGTTGCCGGTTTTGTTGTCTGCCTTGATGAATTGCAGCCAGTCGTACTCGTTCATGTAAGGATTCGCCTGCACCGCCTCCCGCCAGGGGGAGAGGTATTGGGCGCTTACGGGAGGATCTGTCTGCCCTTCCGGCTTGATAACCGGAAAGGTCATGTGCAGATCAGGGTGGATGAGTCTGCCTGTTTTCTGGCAGGCCGAACACGTACCACAGGCATCACTATCGCCGGGTTGCTCGCACAACAGGTATTGCGCCATAGCCATAGCCATGGGTAGTCCACCGGTTCCCTCTGCGGCTACGATGAGCTGCGCATGTGGCACACGTGCCTCCCGGTACGCATGCAGAAACTGCTGCTTCGCTTTTTCCTGTCCTATGACCTGTCTGAAATACATGTCTGCTCTTCTGCCAGCTGACCTGTTACAGGTCGATGCAGCCTATCATGCTACCGGCAAGAGTGCCGGCTATGGCTTGCTATGGTCTGTAGTGCTTGTTTATCGCCGGAAAACCCCGGCAATAGAGCGTCTACAGTATGATAGATTACATCAATATCGTCATCAGGTGGCCCGGCAACCGGCCGGGTTATATGTTGTCGTCTGCCCTGTATTCGCCAGTGCAGCTGGTCCCTTACAAATCTAACGGATTTGGGCTGATTTGCAGATTTTCATTTTTTCACGCTTTTTGCAGAACAATTCCCGATAGTCTTGTTTTGTAGATACAACAAGCAGATCATGAGAGTAGCCGTTATCCGAAAAGCCCACTTCAACGCAGCCCATCGCCTGAATAATCCCAAGTGGGATGATGCCACCAACGACAAGGTGTTCGGCAAGTGCAACTACCCCAACTACCACGGCCATAACTACAACCTGGAGGTAAAGGTTACCGGCGACATCGATCCGGACACCGGTTACGTGATGGACATGAAGGACCTGAAGGATATCATCCAAGAAGAAGTAGAAGATCGGTTTGACCACAAGAACCTGAATCTGGACACCGCAGAGTTCCGCACGTTGAATCCTACAGCCGAGAATATTGCCGTGGTGATCTACAACCTCATCAGGGCACGCTTGGATAAGCGGTTCGACCTGCACATCCGCCTGTACGAGACAGACAGGAACGTAGTGGAATATCCAGCCTGATGGTTAGGGCATAGCCACCGCTCCTTCATACAGGATGGGTGCTCCCGGGCCAATCGGCAGTCCCAGCAGATACCACGCCACGAAGAAGATTGTCCACCCAATCAGGAAGATCATACTGTACGGTAGCATCAGCGACACTACAGTGCCGATGCCCGATTTCTCGTCATACCGCTGGATAAAAGCCACGATCAGCGCAAAGTACGACATCATCGGAGAGATGATGTTGGTGGTGCTGTCGCCGATGCGGTAGGCCAGCTGTACAAACTCTGGACTCAGCGGGTTGGCGGTGAGCATGAACATGGGAATGAATACCGGTGCCAATACGGCCCATTTGGCTGAGGCGCTACCCATAAACAGGTTGATAAATGCTGAGATCAGGATAAAGGAGATCATCATGGGAATAGTGCCCATGTTTACACTATTCAGGAACGAAGCACCTTCAATGGCGACGGCCAAGCCCAGGTTGGTCCAGTTGAAGTAGGCTACGAACTGCGCTGCAAAGAACACCAAAACGATGTAGGATCCTAAAGTGCGCATGCTGTCGCCCATGCCTTTCATTACGTCACGGTCGCTCTTGATTGTGCCGGCACCTATGCCATAAGCAATACCGATGATGCCTGCGGCCAGGAAGAT
>CAYYHM010000013.1:38094-42767 GCA_964471795.1 uncultured Chitinophagales bacterium
TTGTGCCGGCACCTATGCCATAAGCAATACCGATGATGCCTGCGGCCAGGAAGATAATGGCAACAATGCCTTTGAGGAAGGGGGATTTCAGAATGTCACCGTTTTCGCCACGTAGCAGCCCGTTGGTAGGCAGTAGCGCTCCGAGAAGTAGGGCGGTGATCACTAAAAATGCCACAAAGCCGAACTTGAGGCCTCGTTTTTCTGCGCTGGTGAGGGGTCGTATTTCTTCGGCATGGGCCGTGCCGGAATAGGTGCCCAGCCGGGGGATGATGATCCGTTCCGTAACGATTGTACCCAGGAAAGTGATCAGGAAGGTGGAGGCAAACATGAAGTAATAGTTGCAGGCTGGATTCACTTCATATCCGGCATCCAGGATTCTGGCGGCTTCTTGCGATAGTCCTGCCAACAGGGGATCTACAGTGCCCAGCAGCAGGTTGGCACTGTAGCCACCCGACACACCGGCAAATGCAGCTGCCAGTCCAGCCAGCGGGTGACGGCCTGCAGCCTGAAAGATAATGGCCGATAGTGGCACCAGCAGCACATATCCTACTTCACTGGCCGTGTTGCTCAATACGCCGGCAAATACAATTACTACCGTGAGCAGTTTTTGGGGCGACTTTAGTACGATGAGCCGCAGCACTGTTCCAATCAGACCGGCTCCTTCGGCAATACCTATGCCCAGCAACGCTACCAACACCGTACCCAGTGGTGCAAAACCGGTAAAGTTGGTCACCATGCTGGTCATGATGTAGGAAAGACCTTCGCGGGAGATCAGGCTTTTCACCTGCACGGCTTCGCCGGTGCCCGGGTGGATGAAGCTGGCTCCCAAGCTGCTCACCAGCCAGGAGATCAACATGATGCCCACGGCAAACAGGAAAAACAGGGTGGCTGGGTCGGGTAGTGCGTTACCACCCTTCTCAATCACATACAAAAACCGGTCGGTCCAGGATCGCTTCCTCAGGTCGTTCATAACAGGTCACATTAGGCTATGCTCAAAAATAGCCTTTTTCGTGACTACCCATCCAGACGGGGAACTGTAGCAGCTATGTTACTGAACGGATACTTGCACGCCGGCCATCTGCCGTACCGTGTTGGCGATGTCATCAGCGTCGAAGCCACATTCTTTCCACAGCTCTTTTTGTTCACCATGTTCTACTACCAGGTCGGGCATCCCCAATCGCTTGATCTGTGCCCCGTATCCATGGTCGGCCATCCATTCAGCAACAGCACTACCGAAGCCGCCGACTATGGTGCCGTCCTCTACGGTAATCACTTTCTTGAAGCGGGTAAACACTTCATGCAACAGGGTTTCATCAAGCGGCTTTACGAATCGCATGTCGTAGTGTGCCGGATGCAGGTCGTCGGTTCTTAGCTGCTGACAGGCTTCCACGGCGAAGTTGCCGGGATGTCCGATCGTGAGGATGGCAACTTCTTCACCATCCTGAATACGGCGTCCCTTGCCAACTGGCACTTCTTCCAATGGCGTTCGCCAGTTCACCATCACGCCATTCCCACGAGGGTAGCGGATAGAGAATGGATGCGTGTTGCTCTCCAGCTGTGCGGTATACATCAGGTTGCGCAGTTCTTGCTCATTCATGGGCGCACTCACGATCATGTTGGGGATGCAGCGGAAATAAGCCAGATCATATGCGCCATGGTGTGTAGGGCCATCAGCACCGGCCAGTCCGCCACGGTCCAGACAGAACACAACCGGCAAGTCCTGAATGGCTACATCATGAATCACCTGGTCATAGGCGCGTTGCATGAAGCTGGAATAGATGTTGCAAAACGGTCGCAGACCCTGTGTGGCCAACCCTGCCGAGAAGGTAACCGCATGTTGCTCGGCTATACCTACATCGAAGGCGCGATCCGGCATCTTGTCCAGCATGAACTTCATAGACGATCCGGTAGGCATCGCGGGCGTAATGCCCATGATTTTGTCATTCATCTCAGCCAACTCAATCAGGGTATGCCCAAACACATCCTGGTATTTGGGTGGCTGCGGAACAGGATTTGTTTTCTTGTACAACGCCCCGCTAATCTTGTCGAACTGAACACCCGGGGCATGCCATAGTGTAGGGTCACCTTCTTCAGCCGGCTTGAAACCCTTGCCTTTCATGGTTACTATGTGCAGCAACTTGGGTCCTTTGATTTCCTTCATGTCCTCCATGATCTTTACCAGATGGTTTACATCGTGCCCGTCGATAGGGCCGAAGTAGCGGAGATTGAGGCTTTCAAAGAAGTTGCTTTCCTTGAACATGGCCGACTTCAGGGCAGTCTCTACCTTTTGTGTGATGTCCCTGGCACTCTTGCCGAAGGTGCTCAATTTACCGAGCATCTTCCACACATCGTCCTTTAACCTATTGTAGGCGTGTGAGGCCGTAATATCAGTGAGGTACTCTTTCAGTGCTCCCACATTGGGATCAATAGACATGCAGTTGTCATTTAGGACGATGAGCATATCCGTATCACTCACGCCGGCGTGATTCATGCCTTCGAAGGCCATACCGCCGGTCATGGCACCATCGCCGATGATGGCTACATGGTGGCGCTTGTCGTGCTTGTATTTGTTGGCGACAGCCATGCCCACAACAGCCGATACCGAAGTTGAGGAGTGCCCTACGCCAAATGTATCGTATTCGCTTTCCTTACGCTTGGGGAAACCGCTGATTCCTTTGTATTTGCGGTTGGTGTGAAACACCTCCCGTCGGCCGGTGAGTATCTTGTGACCATACGCCTGATGGCCCACGTCCCACACCAGCTGGTCTTCCGGCGTGTTGAAGGCATAATGCAAGGCAACCGTAAGCTCTACAACACCCAGACTGGCGCCGAAGTGTCCGCCATGCAGCGACACTACGTCAACAATATACTGGCGCAACTCATCAACTACCTGCTGCAGCTGATCTTGTGAGAGCTTGCGCAGATCGGATGGATAGTTGATCGTGCTCAGTAAAGGGCCGGCCTGAATGTCTGATGAAGCCATGATGCGGATTTAGGTAATAAGCAAAGATAGGTATTCGAAATAGCTATTCTTGTGTGAATCAGGGTTTTGACAGATTCGATTTGCGTAACAAAAACTGGCTACCTTTGTTTGCTTCCGTCCTGAAATGGCCGGATTACAAAGGTTGTCACGTGAGTTACGAGATCAAGTTGCCACAATTCGAGGGGCCTTTCGACTTGTTGCTGTTCTTCATCGAACGCGATGAGTTGGATATTTATGATATCCCGATTTCAAGGATTACGGACGACTTCCTGTCTTACCTGCATCAACTGCAACAGCTCAATCTGGAAGTAGCCAGCGAATTCATCCTGGTTGCTGCTACCCTGATGCGCATTAAGGCAAAGATGCTGCTGCCACGGAAGGAGGTAGATGAGGAAGGTAACGAAATAGACCCGCGGCAGGAGCTGGTGGACAGATTGCTGGAGTACAAGCGCTACAAGAGTGTGGTGGAGGAGTTCCAAAAGCTGGAGGCCATTCGGCAGAGTATGCTGCCACGGGGTAATGTACTGGAAGAGATCAATCAAATCATCGAGCAGTACAGTACGGATGCTGAGTTGGAGTCCCTGTCGTTGTTCCGGCTGATGAAGGCCTTCCAGCGGGTATTGCAGAAGATGGAAGATCGCCGGGAGGTACAGCACAAAGTAATCCGGTACAAGTACACCATCGGCGAAAGCAAGCAATACCTGGTAGATCGTGTTGGCGAGCGTGGAGAGGTGGCCTTTGTAGAGGCTTTTGAAGTTTGTGAAGACCGTGTCCATGCCATTTTCGTTTTCCTCTCCTTACTGGAATTGGTACAGTTGCACATCTTGCAACTCCGGATTGGCGAGGGGATGAATAACTTCTGGGTGATGAAGGGTGAGTTTTTCCGTACCGATATGGGTGGCGAGGAAGCGGTTGATACAGAAGAACAATCCTAACGCATCATTCCTGAAGTAGCGAACCGATTGCGGGGGAGAGTGGTTACCTTTGTCCGGCCTACAGCACATGCCAGACACACCTCAGCCATCTATACGCGGTTTATCTAAGCGCAACATATACTTATCATTGGCGATAGGTCTGATGGTGTCCGGCTTCCTGATTTATCAGACCTTTGACGCTGATGCCTTCAGTCAGATCCGCTGGACCAATCGGCTCATCGGCTTTTTGGCACTGGCAATGGTGCTGATGGTGGTGCGGCACTTCCTGTACATGTACCGGGTGTGGCTGGTAACGGGCAAGGTGTTGCGTCTACGGCAGGCGTTCGAATCCATTGTTATGTGGGAATTTGCCTCGGCTGCTACACCGGGCATTGTAGGGGGTGCAGCTGTGGCCATGTTCATCCTGAACAAGGAGAAAATCAGCATGGGCAAGAGTACGGCCTCGGTGATGCTGATCACTTTCATGGACAACTTGTTTTTCATCGTGTCGGCATTGATCATGGTGCTCATGGTAGGAGCCAGGGGTATGTTTGCCATTGGCGAGGGTTGTATACAAGAGTTGAACCTACCGATTTTGGGGTTCATCGGCGGGGTGCAATACATCTTCCTGATAGGCATCACTTTCTCAGTTATACTAACTGTTCTGCTGGTGTGGGGTTTGCTGGGCAACCCACGTGCGTTGAAGTTGCTACTGTTGCGAGCCACCCGCTGGCGCTTGTTTGCCCGCTGGCGCGATAAGGCTGTAGAGACCGGCG
>CAYYHM010000013.1:42867-46029 GCA_964471795.1 uncultured Chitinophagales bacterium
GCCACCCGCTGGCGCTTGTTTGCCCGCTGGCGCGATAAGGCTGTAGAGACCGGCGACGACATCATGACTACCTCGCATGAGATCAGGGGTAAAGGTTTTGGGTTCTGGTTGCGCCTGTTTGTTGTAACCACCTTGGCGTGGAGCGCCAAATACCTGGTTGTAAATGCACTGATTACGGCCTTTGGACATGTCGGTGCAGGCGATCAGGTGGTCATCTTGAGTCGCATGCTGGTATTATGGCTCATCATGTTGATACCCATTACGCCCGGCAGTAGCGGTCTGGCTGAGCTCACCTTCCTGGGGCTCATGTGCAGCTATGTAGACCCCGGCATTGCCGGCACCATCACTTTCTTGTGGCGGGTCATCAGCTATTATCCTTATCTGTTGCTGGGTGCTGTCATTATGCCACGCTGGTTGGCCAGGGTGTTTCGGAAGCCGGCGGTAGTGCATTAGCGGACACAAAGATTGCATGTATAGCGGTGTGCCCAGAGATGGTAGCCAATACGACCTGCTAGACAGACATGAGTTGTGTGCCGCTCCACAGAGATAGCCTTGTCTGCCTACCCTTGCCTTACTATACTTCGGATTGTTGTAGTAAACCAGATGCTGTTCAATGAGTTGTGTGGGCTGCATTTTGATGCATAATCAATAAATAACTTACATATTTACAATTTAACGGCTTGACAATTTGTAAAAAAACGATCGTGTGCCTATGTTTGAAAAATCAAAAAAACCTATCATGAAAAATGCCATCAAAGTATTTGCTGTAGTATTTGCTACGGCAATGTTCCTGTCTTCCTGCAAGAAGGATTGGACATGTGAGTGCACTACCACAGAGAGCACTACCGGAACGGTAGTCACCAATTCTACAACATTGACTGATCTTACCAAGAAGGATGCCCGCGACGTCTGCGAGCAAACAATCACCCAAGGGACAATTACAACTGAATGTATCCTTAAGTAACGAGCGTAATGTTCAGCAATGTTATACCCCGGCTATGTCCGGGGTATTTTTTTACCTGCTGGTAAGGGCATTTCACTTGCACAAATGAACATCTGTTCATATTTTTGTGACATGGAAATCAAGACACTAAGTAACGTCCGTCCACAGATGGATCCTGAGAAGATTGGGAAGATAGCCGAGGTACTGAAAACGATAGCACATCCCGTGCGCCTGTCAATCATCGAGATTTTGGATGAACGCCATAGTATGTCGGTAACAGAATTGCAAGAACACCTCAATATCGAACAGTCATTGTTGTCGCATCACCTCACTAAGATGAGAGACCGTGGCATCCTGGTGGCGAGCAGGGATGGTAAGAACATATTTTATGCACTTGCCGACAATACGCTTACCAAGATCTTTGATTGCATGGGCAATTGCGACCTTATCAAGTGAGGTCTTTTTTTTAGGCATTTTGAATGAAAATATGTTCATCTGATAAAGTGTAGATATTATGGATCCAGTTGTTATCATAGGCTACCTGCTTTCTTTGCTCATCGGTGTTTCTCTTGGGCTCATTGGTGGCGGAGGATCCATACTTACTGTGCCTATTCTGGTATATGTGCTTTCCGTAAAACCTGAGCTCGCAACGGCCTATTCGTTATTCATAGTGGGTGGTACTGCTTTGGTAGGCTCATTTGAATACATGCGGAAGGAGTTGCTGAGCTACAAAACAGCCATTGTTTTTGGCATACCATCCATCATTGCCGTGTATGCCACCCGAAAGTTTCTGGTTCCTGCTATACCGGAGGAGATTTTTGTCATTGGTTCTCTCGTAGTGACTAAAGATCTTGCCATCATGGTATTTTTTGCCATCATCATGTTGCTGGCATCCTATTCCATGATCAAGGGAGGAAAAAAGGAAGACACCTCAAGTGGTGAGCTTTCTTTCAACTACCCCATGATCTTGCTTGAAGGAGCTGTGGTTGGCACCATTACCGGTATTGTCGGTGCAGGAGGAGGATTCCTGATCATACCGGCATTGGTATTGCTGGCCAAGCTGCCCATGAAACTGGCAGTAGGTACATCCTTGCTGATTATCGCCGCCAAGTCGCTGCTGGGCTTCTTGGGTGATGTGGGTCAGCAACCGATTGACTGGTCATTCCTGCTGATTTTCACTGCCATTGCCATAGTCGGCATTTTCATAGGCAGTTTTCTCAGCAACCGGATTCCGGGTAGCCACCTGAAGAAAGGCTTCGGCTGGTTTGTATTGTTGATGGGCGTATACATTATTGTAAAAGAACTTTTCTTGTAACCACCTAAAACCAACCCACCATGTACGTAGAACAACTATACACCAATTGTCTGGCCGAAGCAGCCTACTACATCGAGAGTAAAGGTGAGGCGGCGATTATTGATCCACTGCGGGAAACAGAGCCGTATCTGGCCAAAGCGTTGGAAAGGGGTGCCACCATCAAGTACATTTTTGAGACCCACTTCCATGCCGATTTTGTGAGTGGCCATGTAGACTTATCCAAAAAGACGGCAGCGCCTATTGTGTATGGACCTAATGCACATCCTGCCTTTGATGCCCATGTGGCTGAGGATGGCGAGACGTTCCATATTGGGGATGTAACCATCAAGACCGTACATACGCCGGGTCACACCATGGAGAGTACTACCTGGTTGTTGATTGATGAGTCAGGACGGGAACATGCCATATTTACCGGCGATACTTTGTTTATCGGAGATGTAGGCCGCCCCGATCTGGCGGTGAAGACTGATTTGAGCAGAGAAGACCTGGCTGCCCATCTGTACGACAGTCTGCATAACAAGTTGTTGCAGCTGCCGGATGACGTTATTGTATACCCGGGTCATGGTGCAGGGTCGGCCTGTGGCAAGAACATGAGTGCTGAAACCACGGATACGCTGGGTCACCAAAAGGTGGTGAACTATGCCTTGCAGCCCATGGCCAAAGCGCAATTCGTAGATAAGGTCACCGAGGGTTTAACGGCACCCCCGCAGTATTTCCCCAAGAATGCGGTATTGAACAAGATGGGTTACGAGTCTATCGATGTGGTGATGAAGAGGGGACTGCAGGCGCTGGATGTGAAAGGATTGGATAACGCAATAGAGAAGGGCGCCTTCCTGCTGGATTCACGCGACTTCAAGGTATTCCGTGAAGGATATATCCCCGGCTCGGTGAATATCAGCCTCGA
>CAYYHM010000014.1:0-42457 GCA_964471795.1 uncultured Chitinophagales bacterium
GAAAGCCTTGTGTATATGTTGGCATGACCCATACCGATCCCACTACCCGATTCCAACAACACCTATCCGGTTACAGATCCAGCCGCTATGCCAGGAAGTATGGTATCCGCCTCCGACCACGGTTGTTTGCCCACCACAATCCTATGACTTCAGATGATGCAAAGGAGATGGAAGTGGAGGTGGCACGTCGCCTGCGCAAGCGAGGATACGCTGTTTGGCAAAATTGATGGGCTATGTAGGATCCATGATGCTTACCTAAAGGAAGGAAGGCAATAAACCAGAAACCATAAACCTTGCACCCCTCCCTTGGGAATCATTGCGAGGGAAGGAACCACTGACGATAAATGTCTGGGTCTAAGGACGACCGTGGCCTGTCCGCCTCAGGCGGGCAATCTCCTATCTTACTGCCTTGAATGTATTATTCGGGGGACTGCGTCGGCTGCGTAAAAATCCTATGTTGGATTGCTGTACACATGTATGTGTGAGCCCTGAGAAAGCTTGTGCAGCCTCGCAGTAGTCGCAGGTAGAGGGGGAAGGGCCCCAAGAAAGATTGCAATACAGCAGCAGGATTTTGCTTCTTAGCGTAGCAACCTACCTTCGGCAGGCAAGCGTTGAATCTTGCACATTGAACCTTGAACCCTCTTTTCCTCCCCCTAGCCCCCTCTCCGAAGGATGCAGACATGCGTAGCATCGTCAGTACAGAGTGCTGACGCTGTTGCACAGGTCAGCATTTTCAAAGGGAATGTCCCCAACCGAGATTGGATTTCAGCAGTAGGATTTTGCTTCTTAGCGTAGCAACGTTGAACCTTGAACATTGAACCCTCTTCTCCTCCCCCTAACCCCCTCTCCGAAGGATGCAGACATGCGCAGCATCGTCAGTACAAGAGGGGGAATGTCCCCAAGCGGAATTGTATTACAGCAGTAGGATTTTGCTTCTTTGCGCAGCAACCTACCTTCGGCAGGCAGGCCTTGAACCTTGAACATTGAACCCTTCTCCCCTTTGACCCGGGTTGGCGGAGAAGATAAACCTCAGCCGATTACACAACCACATCGCCTGTTTCCACAGACCCTGCTGCAAAAGTTTCTACCCCTCCTTAATGACCGAAAAACCTGTTATATTAAACATATTACTTTCAATTCAATTATTGGATCACCACGATTTGCAGTAGATTAGATCGTTATTCAAAATAACCCCTTTTCTACTATGCAATATGCTACCGGGCAAAGAATTACCACCCGCGGTGAAGACTTCCTGATTACAGATGTTGTGCCCAACCATGACAACACCTACCTGCTGGAAACAGAAGGCATCAGCGAACTCGTAAAGGGCAAACGCTTCACCTTCGACACCAGCATCGATGCCGACATCGCTCCGGTTGATCCATCGCAGACCAGGTTCCAGGCCGACGACAGCATCGGCTACCGCACCACTCGCCTGTTCATCGAGACCTACCTGCGCAACGCATTCCTGTTTTCATCCAAGATCACCATAGCACCCAAAGCGGCCTTCAACCTCGCTTCCTACCAACTTACACCTACCCTGAAAGCGCTGCAACTGCCCCGCCCCAGACTCCTCATCGCCGACGGCGTTGGACTGGGAAAGACCATCGAAGTGGGCATATTCCTCACCGAAATGATGAAGCGCGGCAAAGGCAAACGCATCATGGTGCTGGCCCTCAAATCCATCCTCGCCCAGTTTCAGCAGGAAATGTGGAACCGCTTTGCCATTCCGCTGGTGCGGCTGGACTCACACGGCATAGACCGACTGAAAACACGCATCCCCGCCAACAAAAACCCGTTCGACTACTACGACAAGACCATCGTATCCATCGACACGCTGAAGAACAACGCCAAATTCCGCCACTACATCGAGAAATCCCGCTGGGATATCATCGTCATCGACGAATGCCACACTGTGGCCAACAGCAGCAGCATGCGCGGCGACCTGGCTCAGTTCCTCGCCAACCGGTGTGAATCGCTGGTGCTCACCTCCGCCACACCCCACAACGGCAAGAAAGAAAGCTTCGCCAACCTGATCAACATGATTGAACCGACCGCCATACCCCGCGACGGCCAATACGATAAATCGCACGTAGCACCCTACTACGTACGCCGGTTCAAACACAACATACAGGACGAATCCGTGCGCAGCCAATTTCAGGAACGGGACATCGTGCGCCTCGAAACCCGCCTCTCCGACACAGAAACGCAATTCCTGCAGCTGCAGCAAAACCTCAAATATGCCGGCCTGAAGGCCATGCGGGATGGTAAGCCGAAAGATGACCTGCTGTTTTCCATCACCCTGTTCAAGGCATTCCTGTCCTCGCCCCATGCAGCGCTGGAAACCGTCACCAACCGCATGAACCGACTGCAGACACAGCCCGTACCGGATACATCCCTGCAGACATTGACGCGACTGCAGCAATTGCTCACAGGCATCATCGGACAGCAACAGGACAGCAAATACAATCGCTTCCGCAACTTCCTGCAACAGGACCTTAAATGGGCCGGCCGGAAGAACGACCCCAGAATCGTGGTGTTCGCAGAACGCATTGCCACCCTCCAGGCGCTGCAAGAGCGATTAACCGCAGATTTCAACCTGAAAGATGGCGTGTTGCAAACCTTCAGCGGCAGCGATTCCGACATGGAACAGCAGCAGATCATCGACAACTTCGGCAAAGAAGATGCCCCGGTGCGCATCCTGCTGTGCTCCGATGCAGGCTCACAAGGTGTCAACCTGCACTACTTCTGCAACCACATGGTTAACTACGACATCCCCTGGTCGCTCATCACGCTGGAGCAACGCAACGGACGCATCGACAGGTACGGACAGCAACACACGCCATACATACACTACCTGATTGCCACCGCCGAAGACCCCAACCTGAAAACCGACCTCCACATCATCAACAACCTTACCCGCAAGGAGGAGGAGGTGTACAACACGCTGGGCGACGCCGGCTCGGTGATGAAACTGTACGATGCCCACGAAGAAGAAATGGCCGTCACCAAGGCACTGGAAGAAGGCAACACCGACTTCCTGGATGACTTTCCGGACTTCGACAGCTTCCTGACCAATGACGACACCACCGAATCGGTGCTGGATGATGCACCGTTCGAGACACAAACATCGCTGTACCGCCAGGAAATCGACTACTATCAGTCACTGCTGCAATACCTGGAAAGCAAGCAGTTGCTGCGGTCTCGCGATTATCAGCTGTCGTATGAAGACCAATACCTGGAACTCACCAACACCCCCGATCTGGATGCCATCTTGTACGATATGCCACGGGAAGCCAAACCTGAGGCCGGCGATATCTACCGGCTGACCCTCGATAAGGAGCTGGTGCAGCAATCCATAGCCGCTGCCAGAAAGACCTCCGGAGAATGGGCGCAATTCCAGGTGCTGTATGACCTGCATCCCGTCATCCGCTACTTCATGACCAAACTGGAGGCCAGCCTGCCCAAAGATGTGGCCCCCGCAGCGCTGCTCACCACCCTGCCCCATCAATCGGCGTGGTACGTGCTGCATGGACAGGTAGCCAACAACCTCGGCCAGCCGGTGATCTCAGACTTCTTTGTAGTAGGACACACCCCACAAGGCTACGAGATATTGTCGCTGGCAGCGTTTATCCAACAGTTTCAGCTGCAGCAGGAATGGTACACACAGGTGTCTTCACCCGACGCCTTGCAGACCTTGCAACAATGGCTGGCAGGCATACTGGTAACCGCACAAACTAAACACATGCATCCCCTGCAGCAGCGGCTTGCAGATGAGATGAACGACAGGAAGGAAGCCTTTGAAGACCACCTGCGACAGTGGAAAAACACGTCCTTGCACCAACTGCAGCGGGACATACAAGGGCTGGAACACAACCGCTTTGCCCAGATCAGAAAGGAAAAGAAAGAACGGGAGATCATCTCCATTGCCGACAGCTCCGGGCAGTACATGAAAGACATGCTGGCACTGGAAAATGATGCCTACATCAAAGTATTAGCCGCCTTCTACAACCTGTAACCCATGATCAGATTCATCGACAATACCGGCGACTATTTTGCCTCCAACTTCTTTGATGAGGACTTCCCCGCCAAGGTGGCACGGCAATCAGGGTTTGGACAGGACGACCTGAAACAGCTGGCCGCCCGCATCACCCCGCTGAAAGACCAGTACTTCAAGTACAAACAGGTGATCCTGGAGCAGACCTTCCGCACCCGCGATAAGATCTACGAAACACACAACTGGCACACCCGCATCCTGCAGGCACTGGGCTATACGGATGCCGAGCAAGCCTACACCACTCCCTTCTACTTCAGCGAGAAGGACGTAATCCCTGTCCGCCACATCCTGTACCGCGGCGACAACAAGCCCCACCTCTTCATCATGGAGATGCAACCCCTCATCAAAGAGGGCGACAATGAACCGGACGGCCTGTTTGAACAACGCTACAACGTAGAAGAGGACAGCCCCACCACCCGCCAGCAGCGCTATTACCGCGGCCAATGGGATCGGGTGTTCACCATTGCCCCCGACCTGCACATCTCCCCCATCATCATCAACAAGGCCATCAGCGAGCTGTGCCTGCTGCCGCAGGATGAACGGCCGGAATACATCCTGATGATGGCCGGCAACATACTGTTCCTCATCAATCAGGAAAAATGGTTCAAGGGTGCTTACCTGAAGCTGGACCTGGAACAACTGTTCACCGAAGGAACCGTAAACCGACAAGTCTACAGCCTCTTCTACCTGTTGCTGGCCAAAGACCTGTTGTCGCCGGCGTCGGATATGGTGCTGATGGAGCAGCTGGACGAAGACAGCCATAAAAGCGCCTATGCCGTAACGCAGGATCTGAAAGAGGGTGTAATCTATGCCGTGGAAGCACTCGCCAACGAAGCCCTGTACTACTGGAAGCAGGTGCAACAGCGTGATTTCGATGAAACGGACGACAAGTTTGAGCGGGATGTGCGCGACGACTGTATCACGCTGATCTACCGCCTGCTGTTCGTGTTCTATGCCGAAGCGCGGGAAGACCTGGGATTGTTACCCATTGATGACCCGGTGTACCAAAGGGGCTACTCGCTGGAAATGCTGCGCGACATGGAGCAGACTCCCCTGATCACCGATCAGAGCCGCAACGGATACTTCTTCGACATATCCCTGAAACAGCTGTTTGCCCTGCTCAGCCACGGATACCGGCAGACCGAGAATGGCGACAACCGCAGCTTCCGCGTGATGGCCATCGACTCGCCCCTGTTCGACGATCAGCGCCTGAAGCAGATGCAGCTGGTGCAGTTCCGCAACTTTGTGTGGCAGGATGTGATCTGCCGCCTGTCGCTGTCCAAGCAGCAACGGGGCAGGGCACGCGGACGCATCTCCTATGCCAACCTGGGCATCAATCAGCTGGGCAGCGTGTACGAAAGCCTGCTGAGCTACCGTGGCTTCTATGCCGAGCAAGACTACATAGAGGTACATCCGGCAGGAAAGCCCGAAGAAGGCACTCTGCTGGTGCCCCGCAGCCGCCGCGATGACTTTGCCGACAACGAAGTGCTCACCGATCCGCAAGGCAACATGCTGGTGATCCCCAGGGGGCGCTTTGTGTACCGCATGAGTGGGCGCGACCGACAGAAATCTGCCTCCTACTACACGCCGGAAGTGCTGACCCAAACAACGGTGAAGTACACCCTGAAGCCCCTGCTGGAGCGCGTAGAAAAGGGCGAGATGAGCGCCGCCGAGCTGTTGGAGGTGAAGCTGCTGGAACCCGCCATGGGCGCTGCCGCCTTCCAGAACGAAATGATCAATCAGCTGGCAGAAGCCTACCTGCAATACCGACAGGAAGAGAAGAAGGAACGGATAACCCCCGACAAATACCAGGAGGAGCTGCAAAAGGTGAAGGCCTACATAGCCACCACCAACACCTATGGCGTGGACCTGAACCCCACCGCTATTGAGCTGGGCAAGCTGAGCCTGTGGCTGAATGCCATCCACCGCGACATGGAGACACCCTTCTTCAGCAACCGGTTGGCCGTAGGCAACGCCACCATGGGCGCCTGGATGAAGGTGTACAAAGAAAACACCTTCCTGCACAGCAAAGACGACCGGAAAGGCCGCAAGGAATGGTGGAATGAACCACCGCGGCACCTGAACTGGAAACCGGGCAACGCCCTGGAAGGCCCCTACCACGACCGACGCAAAGACGAGGTGTACCACTTTCTGCTGCCCGATGGCAACATGGTGCCTGCCGCTGATCACAAGGACCTGAAAGACAAGTATCCGCAGGAAGTGCGCTTTGTGAAACAGTGGCGCACCGCCTTTACACAGCCGATATCGCAGAACAACCGCGAACTGCTGCAGTTGCTGTGTACACGCATCGACAACCTGCTGGAAGACTACTACAAGTTCCAGCGCAGCCTGCAACTGGATACAGGCTTCCGCGAAAAGCTGTTCGGCTACGAAACGGCTCAGCAGGGCAAGCTGCACCTGCCTACCTACGACGAAAAGGAACGGCTGGATGCCCAACGCCTGCGGCACAATGCACCCTACTACAAGCTGAAACTGGTGATGGACTACTGGTGCAGCCTGTGGTGCTGGCCGCTGGACAAGGCCGATCAGCTGCCCACGTATTACGAGTTCCTCACTGAGGTGAATCAGATCCTCAGCCTGGGGCTTACCGATATGGACCTGGCGGCAGGCAAAGGCACAGACAAACGGCAACCAACCGGCCCTGAGGCCACACAGCTGAACCTGGCCATGGAGGAGGAGCGGGTAACACACGGGCAGCTTACCCTAACGGCCACCATGACCGAGCAAGGCACGGAGCAGCGCCTGTTCAGCCAAAACCGGCGCTATGGCATCGTTACTGCGCTGGCCGGCCAGTACCGCTTCTTTCACCCGCAGCTGGAGTTCCTGGAGGTATACCGCGAGCGGGGCGGGTTTGACCTGATAGCCGGTAACCCACCGTGGATAAAGCTGGAGTTTGAAGCCAAAGGCATTGTAGCCGAACGCCACCCGGAGGTATTGATTAGGAATGTGAGTGCCCCGCAGGTGCGCACCATGCTGGACAGGCTTACCCGGGCCAACCCCGACCTGGCACGGCTGTATGAAGAAGAACTGCTGGAAGCACAACACCTGAGCACCTTCCTGAATGCCCGGCAGAACTATCCCCTATTGGTTGGCCAACAGACCAACCTGTACAAGTGCATTTTGGAAAACACCTTCCGGCTGATGAGTCCCCGCGGCTTTACCGGCCTGATCCACCCCGAGAGCATCTATGATGATCCGAATGGGAGTGTACTGAGAAAGGAGGTGTATCCACGACTGGCATATCACTTCCAATTCAAAAATGAATTATCCCTATTTGCTGAAGTTCATCATGAAACGATTTATGGAATCCAGGTCTACAAAGGCGAAAGTCATCATATCAACTTTTATTCTATCAGCAACCTCTTCCATCCCGGAACCATAGATGGTTCATTTACACACACAGGACACGGAATACCGGGTGGCTATAAGGTATTTGATGCCAATGCCGGTAAGATGGTATGGAACATCCAACCCCACCGTGACCGCATCATACCGATTGGCGAGGCCGAACTGAAGCTTTTGGCACGCACCTTTGAGGACAGTGATGACTGGGAAGGCGCTAAACTTGTAGGCATTCACACCCGGCAGATAACAAGTGTGCTTGAGAAATTGAGCCGGTTTCCGACTCGCGTGAAAGACTTTGCTGCCATCACCTCCGAGGGTTGGCATGAAACCAACGCACAGGACAAGGGCATCATCCAAAGAAATACCCGCTACCCGGCCCCCGGCAGCTATGAGCTGATCTACAGCGGGCCGCACTTCTTTGTAGCCAATCCACTGTACAAAACGCCAAGGGAGGTATGTGAACTGAATTCACACTACGACGAGATCGACCTCACCCAAATCCCGGCAGACTACCTGCCCCGCACCAACTACGTGCCGGCAGAGGACATAGACACCTACCGCCAGCGGATCAGGGGATTTAGTGAGGACAGACCGTGGATAGAGGAATATAGGGTATGTTTTAGCAAAATGCTGAGCATAGCCGGTGAACGCACTTTGCAGCCGGCTATCATTCCACCTAAGGTTGCACATACTAATGGAGTGATTTCAACAACATTCCATTCTTTGGATCTAGTTGTAGAGTTATCGGCAATAACAAGTTCCGTTTTGATGGATTTTTATATCAAAACAGTTGGTAGAGGTAATTTATATGACATCACTATTCAATCATTCCCAATTGGGATACCTTATAAATTCAGAAGCCTGCTTTTTATCCGATCCTTGCTATTGAACTGCATATCTATTTCATATACTGCTCTCTGGCAATCCCAATGGCAGGATGCCTTTACTCAAGATAGCTGGGCGAAGCAAGATGCTCGGTTGAAGCCCTTCCACACCCTTTCCAGTGAGTGGACATGGCACACCCCGCTGCGTAACTACTATGAGCGCAGGCAAGCGCTGGTGGAGATAGACGTGCTGGTGGCCATGGCGCTGGGGCTTACCCTGGAGGAGCTGATACTGATCTATGAGGTACAGTTTCCCGTGCTGCAGCAAAACGAAGCCGACACCTGGTACGATCAGCAGGGCAACATCGTGTTCACCTGCTCCAAAGGCCTTACAGGCGTAGGCCTGGACAGAGCCGAATGGAATCAGATCAAAGACCTGCCTGCCGGTGACACCTACACCCACACCATCACCAAAAGCGAGCTGTACCACGGCCGCGAGGTCACCTACCACGCCCCCTTCACCAAATGCGACCGGGTGGAGGACTATAGGGAGGTGTGGGCACACTTTGACCGATTGTTCAACCAAACGGCAACCACCTGATGCTTCCGCTCCAACAGGCCTTCGAGGTCCGGCAGTCCATCATTGAGTACCTGAAGGCTACCTTTCCCTTCAAGGAAAAGGAGGTGTACGATGCCTTCTTCCGGTTTGTGGAAGATCCCCAGCAGGGCATCTTTAAAGGTCCCTACCTGTCGCTGAAACTGCCCTTCGAAACCGCCGACAGCAAGGAGGAGACACCCCTGCAGATCGCGCCTAAATTCAGCCCGTACAAGCATCAGCTGCAAGCTTTTCAGCGCCTGCATACCCGTAACGGACATGCCCCGCAGCCTACGCTGATCACCACCGGCACCGGCTCGGGAAAAACGGAGTCCTTCCTGTTTCCCATCCTGGACTATTGCTATCAGCATGCGGGCACTGCCGGCATCAAGGTGATTATCCTGTATCCGATGAACGCCCTCGCCACCGACCAGGCCCGCCGCCTGGCAGAAACCATCTACAATGATGGTCGGCTGAAAGGCGTAGTGACGGCCGGCTTGTTTATCGGTGAAGGCAAGAACAAAGCCAGGTACCCCGATAGCATGGGGCCTACCCACATCATCGAAAACAGGAATGCCATCCTGCAACACCCGCCGGATATCCTGCTCACCAACTTCAAGATGCTGGACTACGGGTTGATGCGCCATACCTTCAACGACTTGTGGGTGGACAATTACGACAACCCTACCCTGCTGAAATTCCTGGTGCTGGATGAACTGCACACCTACGATGGCGCTCAGGGAACAGATGTAGCCAACCTGATCCGCCGACTGAAACTCAAGTTGTCCATTCCGGAAGGTCACCTGTGCCCCATCGGCACGTCGGCCACCATCGGCAGCGGAGAGGAGGCCGTGCAGCTGCTAACGGACTACGCTTCCAAAGTATTCGGTGAGGCCTTTACGGCAGATTCGGTGATTGTAGAACACCGCCAGCAACCGCAACAGTTCTTTGCCCTGCCGGAGTCCGATATGGATGCTTTTGTACCGCGCATCAGCAGCATCGCAGAGAGCAGACTGGGCTCCAATGAGCACTATGCCACCTACATACGGCGGCAGAAACGGATCTGGCAGATTCCGGAGCAGGCAGATGCGGTGGCACTATCCGGTGAGCTGCTGAAGCTGCGGCTGGTGTACGACATCTGCACCGTAACTGCCCCCGGCACCATCAGCCTGTCCGACATGGTGGACAAGATCAGCGCCCGCAATCCACACTTCGCACAGCTGGCCCACGCAGAAGCTACGCAGCAGGTGGCCATACGGCAAGAGGTCATCACCTCCCTGCTGTCCCTCATCGCCGACGCCAAAGCCGACGCTGACGGCAGATATCCGTTTCTGTTCCTGCAGGTGCAACTGTGGATCAGGGAGTTCAGCGGTTTGCTGCGGGAATTCAACGAGGTGCCCACGTTTACGTGGCGCGACAAAATCGGCCGGAAAGGCGACAGGGCTGCACTCCCACCCTACTTCTGTCGCGATTGTGGCGCCAGTGGATGGCTGGCAGTGAAACACGACAACCGCAATCAGTTTGAACCGGATGCGAAGCAGGTGTATGAATACTACTTCGACCACCACAAGAACGTGTTTTTCGTCAACACCAAAACAGAAGGGCACGAAGCTATACCCGAATATGATGCCACCATACGGCTACAGCAGTGGGTGAATGTGAACGATTTGCGCTTCAGTGACTACCCGGAAGCAGGCACGATGCAACTGATCGGTTTCAAGAAGGTAAACAAGAACCGCACCGACCATGTGTGCCCGGAGTGCAACTCGGAGAACGCCATGAGCATCATCGGTACACGCATCCCCACGTTGAACTCCATCAGCGTCAGTCAGGTGCTGGCCTCCGACCTGGACGACCGGGATGAAAAGTACCGGAAGGTGCTGGCGTTTAGCAACTCGGTGCAGGATGCTGCCCATCAGGCTGCCATCGTGGAATCCAGGAATTTCAGGTTCACCTTCCGCTCCAGCCTGCAAAAGGTGCTGAACGAAATCGGCAAGCCGGTAGATCTGGCCACACTGGCAGACACCTTCATCGCCTACTGGAAAGACCATGCCGACCCTACGGGCAACAAGGACAAGGAAGCCTACTTCTACCGGTTTTTCCCCTCCGATTTGATGGGCAGAGCGAAACTGGAGGAGTTCAAGTACGCAGAATCCGGCCGTTTCAGCGACGATTTTGAGCAGGAGTTCGACCTGCGGATACGCTGGGAGATATATGCGGAGTTCGGCTACAACGCCATCATCGGTCGCACCCTGGAAAAGACCTTCTCGGCAGGAGTAGCGCCCACGGCCGAACTGGCCGAACAAGCCTTCGAGGCCCTATCACCCTGGCTGGAGGCAGAGCAGGTGCCCGGCGTCACCAAAGAGGCGTTTATCCCCTTCCTGGCAGGCATATTATACAGGCTGCGCACCAGAGGGTCGGTCGATCACCCCATCCTGTCCAAGTTCAGGAATGGCAGCCAATCTATCTACGACCTGAACTGGTACAAGGATAAAACCCACTATCTGCACAAGCGATACCCGAGGAACCAGCGCTTTCCCCGCCTCATAACCACCGTGCCACATTCCGACAGCGTGCTGGACACCACCTATGCCGCCAAAACCAACTGGTTTCATCAATACTTCAGCAAGTCGTTTCCGTTGGTTCCCTACAGCGAAGTCATCAACGACTTCTACAAGGCCCTGTTCCAAAGCCTTACCGCACTGGGTTTGATGTCGGTGAATGAAAAAGGCCGGACGCTCAACTATGCCCTGCAGCCACAGCAGTTGTTCGCCGCCAATGAGGTAGTGGGTTTTCAATGCTCCTCCTGTCAGTCGGTTACCCATACGCAACCACATGGTTTGTCACTGGAAGGTGCGCCCTGCGTGCAATACAGGTGTACGGGCACGTACCGGTCGGTGCACAGTGGTGCATTGAACTACTATAACCTTGTCTACAACCGTGCCCGTTCGCCCCGCATTTTTGCGGCGGAGCATACCGGCTTGCTGGAGCGCAAAACACGGGAGCGGGTAGAGCGCAGCTTCAAGGAGAGGCCGGCCTACAACTCGCTGAATGCACTGGTGGCCACCTCTACCCTGGAAATGGGTATCGACATCGGCACACTGGACACGGTGAGCAACACGAGTGTGCCACCGCTTGTCTCCAACTTCCTGCAGCGCATCGGTAGAGCGGGGCGTTCTTCAGGCAGTGCGTTGGTGCAGAACTTCTGCTACAACAAGGAGCATGACCTGTTCTACTTTGCCGAGCCGATGGCCATGATGGAAGGCAGCATCAACACACCGGGCTGCTTTTTGAACGCCAAAGACATCCTACTGCGGCACTTCATCGCCTTCTGCTTCGACACCTGGGTAAAAGAGGATCCGAGCGAGAACCAAATTCCCGGCAGCATCATCTCGCTGCACCTCACCACTACGCAGGTCACCTCCAAAACCCTGTTCTTCAACCGCTATCTGGACTTTGTAGGCTACAAGTACAAGCAGCTGCTGTCACGATTCCGTGGCATCTATGGCAATCAGGTGGACACAGCCATCTTTGATGACATAGAAAATCAGGTGGTGCAAGGGCAGCTGAGCCACCGCATTGTGCTGGTGTTTTCGTCCCTGCGGAACGAATTGCTCGATCACCTGCAGCAGCGCGATGCCATCGACACCACCATCCGCGAACAAAAGCTGGGCAAGGAAGACGAGACCTACCGGCAGCTGATGCGGGAAAAGTCCATGCTGAGCAACCTGCTGAAAAAGACGGAGAAACGGTCCGTGTTGGAGCACATGACCAACATGGGGTTGTTGCCCAACTATGCGTTCCCGGAAACCGGTGTTACCCTTACCGGCCACGTATATGCCTTTAAGCCGGAGGGAGCCATTCAGGAACCCAAAAGCGTGTCGTTTGAAATCGTGCGGCCGGCATCTGCGGCGTTGTCGGAGTTTGCACCCGATAACTTCTTTTACAGCCAGGGCTACAAGCTGGAAATCAAGGGACTGCAAACCTATGACTGGGGCAAGGAAACGGACACCCTGATGGATTACCGGTTCTGCTCCAACTGCGACCACCTGGAAGCGGCCGTAAAGACTCCCGAGCCGGCATGCCCCAAGTGTGGCCACAGCTCGTGGAGTGCTGCCTCCAACGTGCACAAATTCGCCAGGATCCATGGGGTGAAGTCGGAGAACTATCGGCAATATTCGGCCCTGAGCGACGACGGCGACGAGCGGACGATGACCCACTACAAGGTATCGACACACTTCCGGTTTGATGATAAGTCCATACACGGAACGTATGGCATGAAGAAAATCCCGTTCGGCATAGAATACGTCACCGGTGTTACCCTGAACAAGGTAAACCTGGGCGCCGGCGTGCCGCATGCAGACCACCTCACCATCAATCAGCAGGAAGAGATTGCACGGCACGGTTTTGTGGTCTGCCGTGTTTGTGGCAAGGCTACCTCCAACCCCAGAAAGGTGCAGCAAACAGAGCACTTGCATTTCCACTTCGGCTATTGCAGGCATCGGGGTGAGGAGTACCCGACCACCAAGGAGGGCATATTTGAAGAGGTGTTCCTGTACCGGTCCTTCCAGACTGAAGCCATCAAGATTCTACTGCCGGTGCAGGAGTTCATGAGCGAAGCCACGCAGCATATGTTCAAGGCAGGTCTGGAGCGTGGTTTGAAGCAATACTATAATGGCAATCCCGATCACATTGCCCTGGAGTTCTACTCGGAGTTCAACAGAGCCAATGGCCGGTTTGACAGATATCTGGTAGCTTATGACAAGGTGCCTGGCGGCACGGGGTACTTACAAAAGCTGTTCAATCAAGATGAATTTACCAAACTGCTGCGGCACTCGTATGACGCCATTCGCACCTGCAGCTGCAGGCAGGAAGGCAAAGACGGCTGTTACCGGTGCATCCTCTCCTACTCCAATCAGTATGTGCGGGAGCACCTGAGCCGCCAACATGCAGAGGAGCTGTTTAAGCGCATCACCGAGTCTGCCGACCAGTGGGAAGAAATTCCGCATGGCTTGTCGTCCATGACCAAAAGTGGAGCCATCGAAGAGAGCGAGCTGGAACGCAAGTTCGTGTATGCACTACAGCAGTACTGCCGGCGACATGCGGACAAGGGATTTGCCTTCCGGGAGCTGAAAGAGAATGGCATCATAGTGTACCACCTGACAGTGCCCTGCTATGAGGGCAAGGTAACATACCTGATTCGTCCGCAGGTGGAGCTGGGAGAGGCACACGGCCTGCCCATGAATACCCGTACCGACTTTTTGCTGCGGTGTATCGCACTGGAGCAACATGGAGAGGCTGTGGAAGACATAGACCGGTTGATGGCCTACCGGGAGGTAGCTGTTTATATGGATGGGTTTGTGTACCATGCCTCCAACGAGAACCTGCGTTTTACCACCGATATAGCCATCCGCGATGCGATAGCCGCCTTGCCCAACCTGCAGCCATGGTCGCTATCGTGGGATGATGTGGTGCTGTTTGAACGAGAAGAAGACCAGGAACGGCAGGACAAGCTGGTAGTACCCGGCAACGCCAAGGTGAAGCAATACCTGCGGCAGCTGCGCAAGAACGTCCCGTTCCATGATAATCTGTGGTCGGCCAAAAACTCCATAGAGCGCCTGCTGTGGTACTTGGGGCACAGCGCTTCCGACAGCTGCCGCCTGTCGGTAAGCAGTTATCTGGCCACCTGCAAGAAAGACCCGAACCAGGGCTACCTCACAGAATCCGATGCCGCCGCCTTCTGCAGCGACCCCCACATGCTATCCGCCGACAGCAAGGCACCCCCTTCCGACACCCACTTCATGATCACCGACCTCAATGAATCCAACGAACTGTACAAGGCCCGCATCATGGTTCGCCTCCGCGACTTGACCGCAGCCTGTGCCCTGCATGTTGCGGATCAACCCCGTGATATCGTCAAGGACGTATGGGTACAGTATTGGCAGTTGTACAACTTGGTGAAGGTGGTGCAATGAAGACAGTTTCAACAATCATCCCATACACGCATCAATCATCCACCATGCAACAACAGAAATACTCAGTCAATCAGCATCATATTGCCACATTTCTGGCCTTTGTGCGGGATGGCCAGATTGCCATTCCGGAAGTACAGCGCCCGTTCGTTTGGGACAGCACCAAGGTGCGGGACCTGATGGACAGTCTGTACAAAGGCTATCCCATCGGCTATGTGATAACCTGGCAAAATCCGAACGTTCGCCTCAAGGATGGGCAACTGTCTGCCGGCAAGAAGATACTGATTGACGGTCAGCAACGGATTACTGCCTTACGTGCAGCCATTTTAGGGGAATATGTTGTCAATAAGGAGTATGACCGTATTCGCATCAAAATAGCCTTCAACCCGCAAACCGCCACCTTCGAGGTGCAGAACCCCGCCATCTTGAAGGACAAGGTGTGGATCGCTGACATTGCTGATGTCATGAACAGCGGAAGCATCATCCAGGTGGTACGTGAATACCTGGATCTCAATCCGGAGGCCAATGGCAACCAGATTGAAACCAACATCAGCAATCTGCTGGCCATCCAGCACAAACAGGTAGGCACCATCGATCTGGCGCATGACTTGGATATCGAGACGGTCACGGAGATCTTCATCCGCATCAACTCGCAAGGGGTTGTGCTGTCGCAGGCAGATTTTGCCATGAGTAAGATCGCTGCCAACGAAAAGCTGGATGGGCCGAATCTCCGCAAGGCGATTGACTATTTCTGTCACTTGGCTGTAGCACCGCACTTTTACGAACACATCCGCGACCACGACAAGGAATTTGCCAAGACAGACTATTTCAAGGCGATGTCGTGGCTAAAGAACGAGAATGACGACTTGTATGACCCCGGCTATACGGATATGCTCCGGGTGATATTTACGTCAGAGTTTGCCAGGGGTAAGATGTCGGATCTGGTAAGCCTGCTGAGCGGCCGAAATTTTGAGACCCGTGAGTTTGAAGAGGCTATCGCCATGGAGACCTTCGGTAGGATGAAGTCATCCACACTCCGCTTTATGAAGGAAGATCACTTCAAGAAGTTTGTGATGATCATCCGCGCGGCCGGCTTCATCACGCCGGAATTGATCCGTTCCAAAAATGCGTTGGCGTTTGCCTACATCATCTATTTGAAGCTCAGGCAGGAGGGCCATCCGCAAGCAGAAATCGGGCGATTGGTGTCACGGTGGTTTGTGTTTTCTATTCTTACAAGCAGGTATGGTAGTTCGCCGGAAAGCACCTTTGACTATGACATCAAGCAGATGGCAAATCGCTCATTTTCAGCATACCTGAAAAATATTGAGCAATCGGAGTTATCGGACTCGTTCTGGAATTTTGGCCTGCTACAACGATTGAACACGTCTGTGGCAAGTAGCCCCATATTCCACTTATACCAGGCCGCACAGGTGAAGAGTCAGGACAAAGGGTTTCTGTCGCGGGACATCACTGTCGCAGACATCATTTTATACAAAGGCGACATCCACCATCTGTTTCCCAAGCGATACCTGCAGTCGAACCATAAGTCCAAGGGCGATTACAACCAGATAGCCAACTATGTGCTGATGCAACAAGAGATCAACATTGCCATTGGCGCCAAATCGCCGAACATCTATTTTGAAGAGTTGCGGCATCAATGCAACGGAGGTAAAATGAAATACGGAGCCATCGACAACATAGATGAGTTAATCGACAACCTACGGACGCATTGTATCCCGCTGGAAATTTTTGACTTCACCGTTGAGGAATACGACAACTTCCTGATAGAGCGTCGGAGACTGATGGCAGATAAGATCCGTAGTTACTACCAATCATTGTGACAATGAGAGGAGGCTATCTATACCAAGGTGCTGACCCACAGCCTTCGAACCTGCCAATGTTACGTCTGTCGCTATCGACGCCAGAAGTCCGTATTACAGGCACTAAGGGCACGAAAATTGTATGGTTGGATAACAAACGGAATTTTTGCGACGTCGCGAAAATTCAGGCAAGACGAAAAGCTCTTTGGGACAGATGTGAATAATGGCGATTTTTTGAAAAAGGAGGGTAAGCATATCTGTATTTTTAAAACTATTGTTAAATTTACCAATCATCAGAACATACTAGACTATTTTAGTATGTTATTGCTGTGACAATTCGCATGATTAAGGGTGGATTGGTCTAAAAGAGTACCGAGTAAAAATGAATTAGGAAAAATTTTGCAAAGTCGACCATTTAGAATCTATCAGACAATGCTAGAGACCGAAAATACATAAACAACCCAACAAAGACATGCCGAAAATGACGACTTGTTAATATATTAAATAATCATAATGAAATATCTAATATTAACCGCAATGCTGACTTTATTCTCTACAGTTGCATATTGTCAAACTACCACACAGAGATATAATAGTTTACTTCAAAGGACAGAATTTTATGATTCTAATGGAAGACTTATTGGTTACGCCAAAGAGAATACTCTTTTAAACCAGATTGATTATTACGACGAACGAGGACGACTTGTTAAAAGCCAAAAGCAAAATAACTTATTGAATAGGACAGAAACTTATGATGCTTACGGTCGTCAACAAGGATATTCAAGAGACAATAATCTTCTTAACCAAAGGGAAACTTACAATTCAAGCGGACAGCAGGAATATGCAAAGAAATGGAATTCACTTTTACAACGATATGATGTATTTGATAACTCCGGCAGACAAATAGGTTACTACAAATACAACAGTCTATTAAGTCAATGGGAGTTTCATAAGAATTGAATTATTATTTTAGTTCATATAATCAGTACAACGATTTACGAATTTTAAATCTTTAACAATTAGGTATTCCTCACAAGGACTTATCTGGTATACATTGCGTAAAATTAGATAGGCTTATATAAGAAATATTTATTTTACCATTTGGCATTTTCTTTTGCAATCGCTTAAAGCCAACAAAAATATATGAGCCCCCAATCAATTGCGACAAGACAGCTATATAATTAACAAACAACAACACGACAAAAAAAAAAGATCAACGCCTAAAAGCGGTTTAGCGCAAAAATGGGTGCAGTAACTCTAATGACAATTTTGAGGTGGGTTCAAGTGAATTTCTTCGATTTAGGACTATTACTAAATACCTTAATTACACAAAAGCCGAAAAACGTTAGAAATCAGCCTTTTGACAAGCTATAAATCAATTTGAATATTTATGAGTATACTTGCATACAAGACAACAAGGGCATAAAAGTTGTTGCTATCGTTCCAAAATATGATCTCTAGGTTCAAGAAAATGTGCATATTCACTATTTGGCATTCATTATATATTAATTATTATAAATCCTAATTCTTTTGTAATATATATTATTAATTAGAATTAATTTACTTTATATCTAATGTTATTTATAATGGTGTTTATGAGATTTATATTAATATTATCCTTGTCGATCGAAATTATCGGTAATGTTTACAGTCAGAGCCATCAAAATATTCAAAGCACAAAAGCGACTACCATAATAAACCATAAGGTGCTACTCGATAGTATAATTGATTTTTTACTCTTAAATCGTGTAGAAGGCTACTGGCTTAATCACCATTATTCTAAAGATCGTAAAATATATTCAAACCACTTTATATCAGCTGGGTGTTGTAATTATGGTTTTATAAGTATTGACACATTGAACTTAGCTATTCGTTTTAACACTATTGGAACAACTGGAAGTGGTGGATTCGCCCCATATTTTCAAGAAACTTTTTATTTTCAAAATTTCGACACATTTTATTGGAGTAAAGGAAATGGTAATGTGAATATATTGCACCTATTAGGATTTGTTGAGTTTGGTAAAGAACATAATTACATTGTTGAAGTCGAAGAGTGGAATGGAAATTGGGGAAGTGAAGACCGTATTATTGATTTTCCAGATTATTCAATAAAATACTATCGAGAATACAAAATAGTATTTACTGCAGACAGTGTTACCGATAAAATTAAAGATAAATTATCAAGCTGGTTAAATGAATTAAAAACTTGGCAATAATATATAAATAATAAATACTAAAAAGCAATCTGCTGACAAGGTAAAATCAAAAACGAGGCCAAACGTTTTGCAAGGAAATCGTTCAAGCATAAAAGGAATTGGAGGAAGCCATTTCTGAAAAAAAATTAAAGAAATGAATATGTTAATGCTAATTTCAAGGACTAGGATTATTTAAGGCATGCGTTTCGTCAAACAATTAACCCGAGAGGATATTCTCCAAGCCATACAACGGATTGATGAGGAAGGGATTCCAACAAACCGCGATGCAACAAAATTCTATGTGGCATATAACGGTAAGGCTTATCCACCCAAATATGTACTATCATTAGCCGGGTATTTTCACGATGGAAATTTCATCCCGCACCACTTGTTTACCGCACAGGTAGCATATAAAAAGCTGAAGGAAGTAGGATATATTGTACTGACAAAAGAAGAGAGCTCCTCCTTAGTTCAACCAAGACGGGTGTCTACCGTCCATTTGAAATACATCGAATCTGGCTTAATGGGTAAGTTGGATCTTGCCAAGGTAAAATCACTTTTCAATTCTTACATCAATCATTGCCGTTCTACTGATTGGCTCAAGAAAGACGAAGCCTATAAGTTCCGGTTTGCCCAGTGGTTGGCTGACCGTGTAGACTTTGATAAGCAAACGGACGAGGAAGTACTTACCCTCTGCCGACAGTCACAAGAAGTGGAGTATGATTCGGGTAGTAAAGGGGTAAACTTCATCTTATCAGCAAAGCAGTTCAATGATGAATTCATTGAGCTTCAGGATGTGGTCCTGCTACGTAAAATGTATAATGGGTATCAACCAGAGGAGTTCGATTTGAAGGGGAGTGTACTTTCATTCCCCAAATTAACAAACTGGGCAAGTGCTTTAATGCCAGAGCAATACAAGCCCTATGGTAAGAATGACCTGGAGGCGTTGGCTTCACTGTTCAACATTGCCAAGTATCCGAAAACCAAAATCAATGCCTTCAATTTCGCCACTGAACACATGAATGCTTTGTGTGATTTCCTGACGAGTCATTATCAGGCTGAAATTGAAGAGTTCCAAAAACTGGTATTTGCAGATCAGCAGGTACATAAAGGCGTATTTGATGCATGGCTAACACAAGACTTTGTGCTCTATGTTGCCAGAGAAACGATGAATAAAGCCGTAAACTACTGGTTGTTTCAAAGCAATCCGAAGGTCTTCGATTTGCGGCAATGCCTGCAGGACAACAACCTGCGAAGCTGGACAGTGACCGCCCATAAAGACCGCATTAAGCCGGGTGATAAGGTGATCATTTGGGAAACAGGCCAAAATAGTGGCTGCCTGGCTACGGCCACTGTAGCCTCTACTGTTGCGCAGCTTGCAGCGGCTGATGTGGCAACAGAGCAGCCCTATTACCGCAATCCAAAAACAGATGCTGTTTCCAGCGTCCTGATTGACATAGAGCACAATCTGGCATCAACACCCATTCTCTGGTCAGACATCAAGTCCTTACCTACATTTCAAGCATTCAATGGTGGCAAGCAAGGCACCAACTATACAGCTACCCAACAACAGTATGATCAACTTATTGATATGATTAAATCCACCACCAATTACTGGCTATACGCCCCCGGAGAAAATGCACACATGTGGGAGGAGTTTTACGCAGATGGTATTATGGCATTAGGCTGGAACTATCTGGGCGATCTGACCCGATATGGATCAGCAGAAGACATGCGGGAAGCGATACAGCAGCATACGGCATCATCAGGCTCAAAGAAGAACGATACAATGGCCAACTATGAGTTTGTCCATGTAATGAAGCCGGGGGATGTCATCATAGCAAAAAGAGGACGAGGGTTGCTGTTGGGATATGGTGTCGTTACTTCAGACTATTACTTTGATGACAACGTTAGTGAATATGGTAGCCGTAGAAAGGTCGACTGGACCTGTAAAGGCGAATTTCCGGTAAGTCACAGTTTGGCTGTAAAAACCTTGACCAACATCACATCTTATTCCGGATATGGCACCACCTACGATCGCTATTATGAGGAGCTACTGGCATTGATGGATGGACGGATTGCACCCACACCCATTAAAAGCTTACCCATCAATGAAATCCTGTACGGACCTCCGGGCACAGGTAAGACCTACAAACTAAAGACAGACTATTTCCCCAGATATACTACCAAAGAAACAAACATCACCCTTCAGCAACATTTTGACATGGTGGCCAAAGACTTGTCATGGTGGCAGGTAGTTGCGTTAGGGTTGCTGGAAACAGGTGCCGCCAAAGTAGGCACCTTGAAAGAAAACCGATGGGTACAATACAAAATCAGAACCTCACAGTCGCAAAACAGTACTGCCACTATTTGGGGTACACTGCAATATCACACGGTTACAGAAAGCACAACAGTTAGCTATGCCCGCAGATTGGCTCCCCTAATCTTTGACAAAGACGAACAGTCTGTCTGGCATATTTTACCTGATGAAGTGGCAGAGCAAGCACCGGAATTATACGAGATCAAAGCTTCGGTTGACAACTTTGTGCCCAACCAACAGCATGAAATCAAACGATATGCGTTTACTACTTTCCACCAGTCATTTTCTTACGAAGACTTTATAGAAGGCATCAAGCCGGTACTTGATGGTGAAGGTGATGGCGAAGTACGGTATGAAATCGTACCCGGCATCTTTAAGAAACTATGTGAACAGGCTCGCCTTGACAGCGGTAACAGATATGCCATATTCATTGATGAGATCAACCGGGGCAACATTGCCAACATTTTCGGTGAACTTATCACGCTGATTGAACCCGACAAGCGTGAAGGAGCAGAGAACGAAATGTGGGTCACACTCCCCTACTCCAAGACACGATTCAGCGTACCCTCCAACGTAGACATCATCGGGACTATGAACACTGCTGACAGGAGTATCGAAGCGTTGGACACGGCCTTACGCAGGCGCTTTACCTTTCAGGAAATCATGCCGGAGTACCAAGTGATAGAAGAGCAGCTGGGTGTTGCGGTCAACTTCAAAGGATTTGATCTGGCCAACGTACTACGTACAATCAATGAACGCATCGCCATCTTGGTAGACCGGGATCATGCCATTGGCCATTCTTATTTTCTGTCGCTTACCGGCATTGCCGATGAGCAGCGGTTTGAAGAAACATTGAAAGCCATTTTCACAGAGCGGATCATACCCTTACTGCAGGAATATTTCTACCATGATTACGTAAAGATGGGCATGGTGCTTGGTATGGGGTTTTTGGTGGAAAGGAACACCGGTGCTATCACTTTCGCTGATGTAAAGGGCAGTCAGAGTAGCGATTTTGAAGATGTGCAACTGCTCGACATCAGGCACCCGGAGGATATTGATATGCAGGAAGCGTTGGAATTATTGATGGGCAAACAGTAACCATGCCTACATCCAACACCATACAGGTATATGAGAATCAGCCCATCGCCTACAAGGGGCGTTATCAGGATGCCCGATACACGGAGGAACTACATGACAGATTACTGGCCTATAATGACAAACATCCAGAATGCCCCTACTTTGAGCTCATACACTATGGGGTAAAGTTCACCAGCTACGTTGGCGCCATCCAGGTAGGTAATACGGTCATTGAAGTGTTGCCGAAGGTGGGAAAAACAGGTGATGCCAAGATGTGGCAAACCGTACTGTTGGATATGTTGCGTGTCAGCCTATCCCTGAAAGCCAAGCAGGCCGGTACTGCTCAATTAAAGCGGCGACCCAATTCGATTCTGGACCTATACTTTCAGCTGTACCTTATGGAATTGGAAAAGCTTCAGCGGAGAGGTTGGGTAAAGAAATACAGAACTCAGGAAGGGCAAGTTAACTCACTACGGGGTTCATTGCAGTTTCATCAGCAGATTGCCCGGAATCTGATTCATAAGGAACGGTTTTACACCAGACACGTCACCTACGACACCAACCACATGCTGCACCGCATTCTATGGGAAGCACTAGACATCGTCAGGCGACTATCCAATTCAAGCATTATCAGCGATCAGGTACAACGAATGCAGCTGGATTTTCCGGAAGTGGGCAGTGGCAAGCTACTTCCTGAACAGTTGTCCAAAGTGTCACTAAACAGAAAAACAGCGCATTATGAACAGGCGCTAGATATTGCCAAGCTGTTGATACTGAACTTCAGGCCGGATGTTGCCGGTGGCAGCCATGATTTATTGGCGCTGATGTTTGACATGAACAGGCTGTGGGAAGACTATGTCTATCAGATGCTCAGGAGGTCGCTGCATAGCGAATGGACGATAGAAGCGCAGGCAAGGGATTTGTTTTGGGAGCGAAAATCCATTCGGCCAGATATCGTGCTGCGCTCCCACGCAAACAACCAAACAGTAGTGATAGACACCAAGTGGAAGATCATCGACAGAAACCACCCCGCTGACGATGACCTGAAGCAGATGTTCGTATACAACCACCACTGGAACGCCACACTGGGGATATTACTGTACCCATGGACAGAAAGTCAGGCTGATCACACCGGTCAATACCACTTGCCGAACCAAAACGGCACTCACCACTGCCAGCTCAGCTTCATCAAAGTAATCGACGAAAAGGGCTTACGAAAGGATATTGGGGAGCAGGTGAGGGGGAAGTTGGGGCTCATCGGAGAGACTTAGGTTCTATTGTTCACCTATCTATAGAAATTATAGAAAGGGACGGCTAGAGCGGCTACCGAGCCTTGAAAATCTGGTATCCCGGCATAGAGCAAAAGCTAATCGACATCAGAAGGAATTTCAAGTTGGTAAACCTATAGCTACGCACCTTCAAGAATTGGAAAAGAGGTAAACATACCAACCCATCAGTCAATAATTTGAAGCAGTATATCAAAGAATACTTTTTCGTTTCAATAAAAGGCAACCTTCGACTAATATCACTATCCATTTGCTACGCAGGATGATTGGCAATGAACCGATTATCTGCTCAATATTCAAATCCTCATTGGCTTGGATGGGTAACCCTAATTTTTAATTTAGAACTACACTTTTGGGCCTTATGGCTACTTGCTTTAAATTATTCATAAAGGGCTTCGGCTTGGTTGCATTGCGGGAATTAGAACCTTAAAAATGTCAAGTTACAGCAAATGTATGGATGAAATACCAAATCAAAATTAAACACTGCACACCGCATTACGCCTTATCGCAATTATCGATATTTATTTAACCTTGCTTCCACTTTCATCAATATAAAATACAATACCATTCATTTTTACTTTAGCTATTCCGTTAATAAAATCAGACGCTTCGTCATAAATACAGGGTATTACACTTTTGCCCCTGTCTAATATAAAACCATAATAATTTTGTTTTTTTACACGTATATTTTTTAACTTTTCAGGTAACAGCATATTGTTTCTTGAGCCTTCTTGCAAATCAAAGCCAAAATCAGCAAAAACTTCGTCATAGAATGCATTAGATAACACATTCAAATTATTATCTATGATACCTAATTTGCCATCTACTCTCAGTATCACTGATAGTTGATTCGGTGGGGGAATTTCAATAATAAGTCTGCACCATGGGAGCTGGGTTCTGCCTAATTTGTCAATCACATTGTGACTATTGTCCCATCCTAAATTTATATTGCAAAAATCTCCCTGAAACCTTGGAGCTTTTGCTTGATTCCAACTTCCGCCGTTGTCATTAAATTCATATTCGTCACCAAATATACAGGGAATAACAAGGTTCTGATTAGTGTCAATAAATCCCCATTTACCATTCAATTTTACCGCAGCTAATCCTGAATAGAAAGGCTCCACATGATCATATTGGCCATAGGTATTAGATGTCGTCAAAAGAACAATTGCTAATATTGAAATTATTTTCATTGTATTATTGTTATATAATCACCATAAACTCATTATTACCCCTCCTGTATTAATGTTTATACAGCCATATAGTATATGTAACAGAACCTGTATATATGGTTATCATTCTCATCCTTGGTATTAGCACAGGTTCTATGAAGCTAAAACCATTTACCTAGAACAACATAAATATAATCCACTAGCTTGAAACAGGGTCTTTAACTCTGTTATTTCAACGGATTACACATTTTCATCGACGAATGGCTATAAAACCATCCCAATCCACTAAACCCCACAATTCCCCATCCAACATTGCTGAACACCTCTCCCCCATCCATACACCTGCATCTTTGGCTACACAAACAGCGAACTGACCGAATATGCATCACGACCACAGCCTCTACGTTGCCACCAATATTGTGTGTATTGAGCATGGTGCTTAATGGTATGTAATGCTTGCCAAAATGCAGTTTTTTGCAACCGTGGATTATCGTGCTATATTATATTGACTATCTGCGACTTACGGCTTTAGATCTGATTGGTTAGAGCCAATAGCAAATGCCATGATGACTTTGTATAGTATATGAATCGGCAGAAGGACATATTCATCCATTGATTGATTTGCGGATGAATAACCACAACGCAAGTAATTTGTGTAATGTTTGACCCGTATTGGCAGAAAAAATTATTTAGACACCAAAATGACTTTACCTATCCTGCTCTATTCTAATATAGAATAAGGGATTTTCAGTCCTGATGAAGGAAATTTCAATCGGCTTATGCTAAAAGAATTCATAGATAGGTCGAGTTATAATGCCGATTTGTGCATGAATTAGGTCTGATGAGTTTAATCAAGGAAGTTTATCGCCAAGTAGCTTTTAGTAAACACGGTTGTAATAAAATTCTGAGCCCATCGCATGAAAAATCATGGAATAAAGATCAAGCCCAGTGCGCAAGTTAAATGACGTATTGCTGTACCCCTGGACAGAAGGTCAGGCCGATCACACCGGTCAGTACCATTTGCCGAACCAAAACGGCACCCACCACTGCCAGCTCAGCTTCATCAAAGTAATCGACGAAAAGGGCTTACGAAAGGATATTGGGGAGCAGGTGAGGGGGAAGGTGGGGCATCTATTGGAGAAGTAACCAGTATGCAATGTTCGATACTTCAAATTTCTTTAAATGCCCATATAGCATGGTCAAATCCGCAAAAATGATCTAGTTCAACACATCATCAATTCTTTGTAAGTTTATACGCCTTTACCGTAAATCATCTTTACACGCTGATGTCGAGAAAGCTATTTATCACAACATGTTTCAGTCTTGTTGCCATCGTTTCAGTGGCGCAGAACCTTTCGCAGCAGGTAGTAGCAACCGGTGGTGACTACCACTCGAATGGAACAGGTTCGATCAGCTACACCGTTGGTGAACCCATCACGGAAACTGTGTATAGTCGCGATGCAAGATTGACACAGGGTTTCCAGCAAGGCTTTATCTACTTTGTGGGTATTGAACCCACTCCAGAACCCGCCTATGCATGGCAGGTGTTCCCCAATCCAACTATCAGTACAGCAACCATTATAATTGAGGGAATAGACAATTTCGATGTGCTGATTTACGATACCCAAGGTAAACTTGTACAGACCTATTCTTTGCAATCACCCGGAACTATGGATTTAGCTACCATTTCGGCCGGAAGTTATCATCTGCAAATAGTTGATGTACAAGGTCAACTACTTGGAACGTCGCAATTAATAAAACTGAATTAGCATGAGGATAGCCTTACTCGCCTCTTTTCTTGTGTTTTCCTTGTGGCTATCTGCTCAGGTGCCACAGGGGATTAAATACCAGGCAGTAGCCCGTAGTAGTCAGGGGCAGGTGGTAACCAATCAGATTATTGGTTTAGAGATTTCGATTCTACAAGGTGGACCCACCGGGCAACTTACATATATGGAGACGCACAGGCCGACCACCAACGAATTTGGGCTATTTACCATTGTAATCGGAGATGGAACAGCCATTCAAGGTACTTTCAACAACATTGACTGGTCATTGGGTGAATACTTTTTGCGCACCTCATTGGACATAAACGGAGGCAATAATTATGCCTTCATGGGAACCTCTCAGCTGCTTTCTGTTCCCTATGCTTTGTATGCAGAGAGAACTAGTAAAAGCGACAATGATTTTGATCAGGACAGCACCAATGAACTACAGACACTTGACTTGACTGGAACTACCCTAAGTATCAGTAATGGCAATTCAGTGCAACTAGGGGGCACAGTGGATCTAGATGGTGACCCAACTAATGAAATCCAACAGTTATCAATAAACGGGACGCAATTGAACTTATCCAATGGTGGGGGCAGCGTTACACTACCGGCTGATAATGATAGTGATCCAAATAATGAGATTCAGACCATCTCTAGCAGCGCTACAGGTACTGACAGAACCATTACCCTGTCACAAAGCAATGCAACAACCATAGATGTTGCTGATAACGATAATGATGCCAGCAATGAGCTCCAAGACCTAAGTTCTGCGAAAGCAGGCAATGAAGTAACGATAGATATTTCGAATGGAGTAGGAACTACAATCAATGTAGATGATGCCGATGCAGACCCAGAAAATGAATTGCAGCAGTTGTCTATTAACGGCGACACTATTAAGCTGACTCAAAATGGTGGTGAAGTGGTTATTGAAACTAACATTCCATCAGGATATTGCATATTTAAAAAGGGGGATATAAATGTACCTGATGGGTTTGAGCTTTCATCCGATATTCAATTTACTAGTAGTGATATTTTTGAAATAGACACCTTAACTAATCTAATTGGTGGTTTATCAGGTGCTACTAGGATCGGAATATCTGGACAGAATATTGTTATATCAAATAGTCAAAGGGGATACTTATACAATTCAGCAAATAATAGTTGGAATCAAATAAATATGCCAACTAATGTGGGTTTCCTATCTGAAGTAACTTATATTAATCATCAAAACGACTTATACTTAATTGGAGGTAGCACTACAGGAATCTTTAAATTGGATACCATTAATCTGAATTGGACTCAAGTTGCCTCATTTAATTGCCAACTAATATGGACACAAGCAATTGCAGTAGATAGTCTCATATATATAGTCTCCGGGTATAACACAGCTCAATGCGGTACGTGTAATGTAAAATGCTTTACTTTTAATCCAATGAATAACACTTTGATTAACAACCTGCCGGATTTACCAATAGCTATTCGCCTTGGCAATTTGGCACATAAAGATGGATTCTTATACATATTTAACGGAGAAGGATGTCCTAACCTAGGTAATAACAATAATGTTTACAAATTAAATATCACTAACTCGCCTAACAATTGGCAATTAGCCTACAATACTAGATTCAGCGAAGTTGATTACGGAATTAACCATTTTACAAATTATATTGATAATAATAATATATTTATATACATAAATTCATGCCTGAATTGCGACAACCTCATGTCATACGGAATAATAGAACCTTCATCTGGTTCAATAAATAAGATTGGTGAACAACTTCTAACCTCCGCTCCTAGTTCATTAAATTACAAAGCTGTAGTTTACAACGATGAAAAGATTTATATTCTTCGAGACAATTCCATTCTTAGTCTAACTTTGAAAAATTACGGCTTTATGTATTGTAAGTTATAAGCCATCAATCTTAATAAAACATGAGAATATTATCACTTACCACTTTTCTAGTAATTTCCATATGGCTATCTGCTCAAATACCACAAGGTATTAAGTACCAGGCAGTAGCACGCAGTAGTCAGGGCCAGGTGGTAACAAGCCAGATTATTGGTTTGGAGATTGCGATTCTACAAGGTGGACCCAACGGGCAAGTCACATATACGGAGACACACAGACCGACTACTAACGAATTTGGCTTGTTTACTATTGTAATCGGAGAAGGAACAGCCATTCTAGGAACTTTCAGCAACATTGACTGGTCTTTAGGTGAATACTTTGTGCGCACCTCATTAGATATAAACGGAGGCAATAATTATGCCTTTATGGGCACCTCTCAGCTATTATCCGTTCCTTATGCGCTATACGCAGAAAGAACCAGCAAGAGTGACAATGATTTTGACCAGGACAGTACCAATGAACTGCAGACACTCGATTTGACAGGAACTACCTTAAGCATTAGTAATGGTAATTCCGTGCAGCTAGGGGGTACTGTGGATCTGGACGGTGACCCAACTAATGAGATCCAGCAGTTGTCGCTAAACGGTACGCAATTGAACTTATCCAATGGTGGAGGAAGCGTTGCTTTGCCATCTGACAACGATGGAGACCCAAGTAATGAGATTCAGACCATCTCTAGCAGCGCTACAGGCACGGACAGAACCATTACCCTGTCACAAAGCAATGCAACAACCATAGATGTTGCTGATGATGATAATGATGCCAGCAATGAGCTCCAAGACCTAAGTTCAACGAAAGCAGGCAATGAGGTTACGATAGATATCTCAAATGGAGTCGGCACTACAATCAATGTAGATGATGCCGATGCAGACCCGGAAAATGAGTTGCAGCAATTGCAGTTATCCGGTGATACAATTAGCCTAAGTCAGAATGGTGGAAGTATTGTAATGCCTTCAGACATGCCCAGTGGTGGATGTATAATTTCTATCGATACTACACTAATCCCCGGATACTCCTATACTGGAATACAGATGAACTCTGGAAAGCAATATGTACTGGAAAAAGTTAGTACGATCCCAGACCCAACCATTGGAGCTTTAACAAGAGGATTATTAAAAATTGGCGACAATATATTGGTTATTCGAAATTCAAATTCATATATATTTAATCCATTGCAAAAATCATGGTCAAATTACAACAATCCCATCCCTAATCTAGAGACTATAAATATTCTTTTATCTAATATGAACAATTCATACATTTTTTCAAGTCCTAATTTACATATATTTGATTCTACCACTCACTCATTTATACCCATAACAAATACCCCCAATATGTTTCCTGTTTGCGCTTGCAACTATAAGGACAGCATTATCTATTTAAGCTATACATTAAATCAACAAGCAGCTTTCACAGATATTCATATTTATAATCCATCCACCAATTTATTTGTAAAAAAAATATCTTTCCCATTTCAACAGGTAATACTTAATGGTTCATGCGTCACTGTGGGGGATTCATTGTATCTCTTTGGCTTGGTGTTTTTAGGCTCTCAAAATACTATGAATGAACTATTTATATATGACTTTAATTCGAATTTATGGTCTGTAAAGTCATCATGGTATCCTACCGAATATCTTTCAAATACTTCAGGCGCAACCATATTAAAATATAGAGTTCCAGACACCGAACTTTATAATAATAAAATATTTATTGCAAATTTTGTAAAAAGTATTAACAAGACAGATATAATGTCTACAATTGGTGTTTGGGATCTTGATTTAAATTATTGGGAAACAGCAACGATTTATTTTAATGAAAACAATTCTAATACACTTAGTGAAGCACGATTAATAAATGTCGGAAATAAAATATTCTTCTTTGATGGTTTAAATGTCTATGAATATTCTGAAGCACCTAAAACTTATTTACATTGCAAAAACTAGCAATATCAGTCGCAATTATTTTAGGATCATGCGTTAACTATAGCAGGATTCCATTTCTCAATGATGGACAGACCATAAAATCTGAGAATGGTTACTATTTTCAATACCAAGTTATTGATGCTGGACATGGAATTTTATTAGCTGGATGTGAAATAAATACAAACTCGAATTCAGAAATTTTAGCCGATACAAATACAATTTATAAGCAAGGTGATATCGTTGAATTCCCATTGATTGATAAAATCGAACCCAACAAAACCTATAGTTTTATTCCTGTAATCTGGAGTCAAGATGGTCCTTTTTACGGTTTGGAATTTAAAAAAGTTTTTGCCAAAACAGATCTATACGATATACTGGATGTTACCTACAGCATCGCAAGAGCTGATTCTATTGATTTCGGCATACATATGATGGGCTCACAACACACAGCCACCAATGACCGTGGTATAGTTCTATATTATCCCAATGAGTCCCCAAATAACCCAAGAATCAAAGTTTCGGTTGGCGAGACTTACCAGCCTACTTATCAATTAGGTCTTGGTCAACTCTTTCCCCAGGTAGAATATGTCTGCCAGCCATATATGGAATTGGAGAACGGAGACTTTATTTATGGTGATACTACTCATTTCATCATACGTAAACCCACAATAGAAACCGGCACAATTATCAGCCAACCTACCCTACAGGAAGCTGCACTGTCGGGAAAAGTAACTTTTATACCCGGATACATTACGGTTACTGAAATTGGACATTGCTGGTCTACCGTCAATGCCAATCCTACCTTAAATGATGCCACATTGGTATTAGGCAGTACATCCGGTGTGCAGGACTTCAATACGGTTCTTCGGAATATTCAACCGGGTATCCCCTACTACTACAGGGCATACCTGATTTATAACTCGAACAAAGTGGTATATGGAGACAGCAAGAGCTTTGTACAGTAATCTGCTGGCTATCTGCCTGCTGATTGTGGCACTTGCTGCTGCAAAATCTGCTGTCGCCGGACAACCGGACATTACGAACGTCACCGTATCTGTTACGGCTGACAAAAAGGTATCAATTACTTATGATCTGGCCTCCAGTTCTGTACAGGATAATTTTAACATTCAAATTGCTGTCTTTTCCGGGCATTCTATTGCACCCTTACTTGTGAGCCAGTTGTCTGGAGATGTTGGTCAGACAATACGTCCCGGTATGGGTAAAACGGTCGTATGGGATGCCCGAGCCGATGGATACGTTCTCGATGGTGATTACTATGTGGAAGTGTCAGCCACTATGCGCCCTCAGGTGCGTACTGGAAGCCATTTGACGCAATCTATGCTTTTCCCGGGTTTGGGCGATTACAGACTTCGCAATGGGTCGTTGTATTTTCTATATGGCGTCGGCTTTTACGGGTCACTTTACGGCGCTTGGTACTACAATGATTTGGCCAAGCAGGAATATATCCGCTATCAGCAAGCTACAGAAATAGATATGCGGAATGAGCTCTATGACAATACTAACACGTATGCTTTGTATGCCACTACCCTATTGTCTACTGCTGCATTTATATACATTACGGACAATACGGGTATTTTAATGAAATCTCGTCGACTCCGTCGTCGAGATCCCATCGAGCCTTCTGATTCCAAGTATTACCACAGGCTATCACAACAGCCCTATTCAGGAAAATCTACTGCCACACCGTTGAACACGAAAACGCAATACGACTATGAATTAGCCAAGGCCTACAAGGCATTTGATACAGGTGACTATGAATCAGCTGCTACCATTGCAACAGAATGCCTGCAATATCAGGAAGCCGATATAAATGAGATCAACAATTTCCTGGCAAATGTAGAAACGGCAAAGCTTGAAGCGGAAAAACTCCAAGCGCAGTATAATAGGTACATTGAAGCTGGAGATAGCCTGCTTGCACTTAAGCAATACGATGCCGCACAACAAGCCTACGAGGCTTCATTGGTACTTCTATCTGACAAAGAATATCCAAAACGACAAATCATCGTAATTCAGAATGAGAAAACAACCATTGCATACAATGCCCTGATAGCAGATGCCGATGAGTTGTTTGGTAATGGCGAACTGGATGCCGCATTGCTGCAATATGATGCCGCATTAGCACTAAAGCCATCCGAACCTTATCCGGTCAATCAGAAGAAACTGATTGCGGATAAAAAATTGGAGATGGCGAAGGAGGCAGAATACATGCAGTTTGTTGCGACGGGAGACTCTTTGTTCAGCCTAAGTGAATATACAGAGGCAATCATTGCTTACGATAAGGCATCAACGATAAAGGCAGGCGACCGTCACCTGATACAAAAAAGGGCAGAGGCTGTTCGTTTAAAAAACGAAGCAGAAGCTAATGATGTCGGCAAGATATACGACTCAATCATTGTTATAGCTGATAGAGCATTTGAGGCACGTGAAATTGATATTGCAATTACCCACTACAAGACTGCCAATAAAGTAATGCCAACAGACGAATATGCTTTGAAGCATATTCGATTCTGTGAGAACTCATTGAATAGAATGCGCTACACAGATGAGATATCGGTGGGGAGAGTTGAAGGCTCAAGAATCAAAGTAAGGATTGCCAATCCCAGGTTCAGTTGCTACGAAAACAACACATTTCGATATGAGGTCTTTAGTGAAAAGAAGATCTATGGTGATCAATACCTGAATTTACTCATCAACTATGTGACCTGCGACAAGAAAGTCATTGCCAGGTGGTACAGCGTTTCACTTAAAAATATAGATGCAGGCCTATACTTCAAACCTCAGGATAACGAGGTCAATGCTCGTGTTTTAGGGATAAATTGGCTGCAGGAATACCATATTGAAAGTAGGCCGAGATATGGTGTAGTAATACCTCAGCAGTAACAGGTTTACTACCTTATATCATAGCGCAAATACCTGCAAATAGTATGTTGCGATTGGTCAGAGAAGCTGCCGAAAAAGGGGATCTTCATGACTACGCCTGCGCTTTCCAGGCATAACACATCATCGCATTCAAATTCATCCCTCATGAATATGGCGAAGTTGTAAAAGTTTATCGGTTGCTGTGAAATAGCAAAAACAAGTTCCTTTTGGCCATTATTCACACGAATGCCCACACCGCAGCGCAGGTTTACATTTGTGGACGCTTTTCTGATCTGAGGATTCAAATCACCATCATTTACAAGCATTGGTCCGCTTTGTATAGCCAGTCTGGCTCCTTGAATCGACTGTACACTATCCGACTCAATAATGTAGGCGGCATTATCTGAAATAATGAGGGCACCATTTGGCTTAAGGTAGAAGTTACCTGCGCCATCACCTTCATTCAATTCCTGAAGTTCCTGACCACCATCAACATACCAACCCAGTGGTCTGCACAATGAATCCACGATACTGGCATTAATCAGAAACACATGATCAGAATCTGATAATTGTTGGGTTAGCAATGTAGCATGCGGCAGTAGACTCCTGTTCTCTTGAAAACTAAAGTTCTTTGCCGTTCCTGCATCCACAATCACCTGTACTACATCAAACTTGACGTTATTGTACACTACATCAGTGAGTGCAGATACTTGCGCATAGATCTTTCCCCATGTCATCAGGGAAAGAATGATAAGGAATGGGTACTTCATTCGCTTGTTTTTGGTGTTATCGTTAACATGGGACCAAATCGACGATTGAAAGGCCTTTCGTGAAGCCCTTTCACAAACATCTCGGAAATAGCTCCATCAAGGTACAATGCATTGTCGCAGCGGAATACTTCTTGAAACAGACTAGCAAAGTCGTAAAAGTTAACCGGTTGCATGGATATCGCAAATACGACTTTATTAGAATCCATGATGCCGACACCGCTTCTGATGTTCAAGTTTTGAGATCCTTCCGTAAATGAAGGGTGAATATTTCCATTAATCACCAACATAGGCCCACTTTGTGTTGCCAGTTGTATTGCAGGTTGAACTTGTCTGCCAAATTCCTCTACAAACGCCTTCGTCTCCATCACGATGGGAAACCCGTTTGTATCAACAGCAAAAACTCCGTTGGGCATCAAATAGAAATTATCATCATTGGGGTCAGAAAGGTCAACGGGATACTTCCCCTTTTCAACATCATCAGATATATACAGACCTTGTGGCACCTGTCTTGGCGTAAACATACCGGCATTTGTTGCCATAGTGGCCCCCTTTTCTATAGCAAGCAATGACTGTAAATTTCCAATCGGTCTTCCACTTGTAGTATCCACGAAATGCAACTGAATTTGCTCTGTGGTCAGATCCGCTATGTAAACAAGATATGGTGTACCCTCAATATTCAAATTCTTATACCCACCGAGGTGATTTCTGGCAGCAATTGGTATCCACTTTACGATTGTATTAATCGATGTTTGGTACTGCTCCTTTTCTGCTGATGTTCTTGATAATTCTTCCAGACGAGTAGTCAAGGTGGCATTATCTCTGGTATATGCCTCTTTAGCAGCAATATACCTGCCTCCAATGCGGGCAATCGGATCCAGCACTTGATTTTCTGCGAGTGCCGTGTCTCCGCAATGACGCATCAACTCCTCCAGATATCTAGTCCTTTGCTCTTGTGCTATCCTTTCATTGTTGGCAATATCAGCACGTAACTGACTGATTTGTTTAGACAGGTTTTCTTCTTGTTGACGCAATCTGTCTCTTTCAGTTGCCAGTTTATTGAAATTAGGAATTACCGATGCAAACGTTGTGTCTTGGAGTATTAACAGTTTATCTGGCTGGGCAGGCAACGATAACGGTAATACGCTCGCTGCAAACAGCAGGAAAAAAAGAATGCATCGCATATGGGCTGATTTAATCACACATCAGAATTATACCCCCGGCCTGACCGGGTTTTGAGTGAATGACTTTTCTGGCAATAAGTTCTCCTTGGTCAACTGCTGTCGAATTCCCAGAGATATCCCCTGCATAGATTTCGAGCGTAAGCGTGTTCGGACTGATCAACCCAACATTCCAGGCTTTTGACACCAGTTTATGTGGAACACCAGCCTCAAGTTCAATTATACGCGAAATGACACCGTTTTGCTTATTCCTGATCATTTCTCTATCAACCAATAATTGGTCATTAAAATAGAAGGAAATAGTGTCATTGTCCTCCTTCTGATCATCAAACAAATGCAATGTAATCAGGCAGTTTGGCACACGTAATGTGTGCTGGATGGATATTACTTCCGTACTTAAGTCAGTTGATGAACCCATACCTGTAGAATCGACAACCACTTGCGTTATTGTTTTGGGTCTCTCCCCTACTGTTACCTGGAATTGGCATGCAGCAGTATTGCCAGACAAATCCATAGCCCGGTATTGAACCTCTGTGACACCTAATGGAAAATGACTTCCAGATTCCATTCCGTTGATTAACTCTATCGATTGTATTGCGCAGTTATCTGAAGCAGTAGGCTGGGCAAACTCAAGTACTGTATCACCGGCAGCTTCTACATACATGTCAGCCGGGCAAAGTAGAACAGGCGGGATATTATCGACTACTCGAACAGTAAATAGACATGATTTTCCCTTACTACCTTGCGGAGCTGCTAATGCTATCTGATATCTGCCTACCCCTACCCTTGTGCCTAATGTAGGCCCAAGTCGTTGTTCCATCAATTCAGCACCGCAATACGACGGAATGAAAGGCATTGGAAATAATATCTCTGCGTTACAATCGCTTCCATTTACTATTATTACCGTATCCTTTGGACAGATGACCTGCTGCAGACGAAGCTTATCTTTTTGTGTCTTAATTTCATCCAACTGAGCCAATGATAGAGCCTTGTCAAACAGCATTACATCATCGAGAGCTCCGGAAAAATATTCATCACTACCGGGCATATCTCTACCAATATGTAGCGGCGCATTATTTGGACAAAACGTACCACGAAAAGGTATTTGCCATATTAATGAACCATTCAGATATACCTTAACAATCCTTCCATCATAAGTGGTAGCCATAAAATCCCACATATCCAACGGTAGTAGATGTCTCTGGAATTGTGGGTCGTATTCAGTCAGCTCAGTATTTATTGAAATGGTACTTTGACCAGGAAATTGAAATAATTGAAACCTATACTGAGGCGTACATACCCCCTCAGAAGCATCATTTCCTTTGCATAGAACAGTCAAGTTTCGGACACCATTCCTTACATCTGATGCAGATAGTTTAAACCAAAAGCAAAGTGTTAACTCCCTTGTGATTGATGAAAGGGAAGGACTATTAGGTACTGAAATGTATCCATCACTGCCATTGAATTGTAGTGCCCCACAAGGATTGCCAAATCTGTCTTCCACCGGAAAAACCCCTCCATGAATAGTGCCATCATTCACATACATAGATGAATCGTTGGCACCACCATCCATAGTAAAATACGCCACCGGATTTTGCGCTTTGGCAAACAAAAAGCTACCAATAAGTCCGACTAATATGGCGCTATGGAGGATCATTATTCGTAGTAGTAAACCAGCAGATTAGCAGCTTGTGTCATAGGTTGTGAACCCTCTATTTTTGGATCCCTTGTGCCATTTGCATCGTATGCCTCAAAAACATCTTGGCAGCCTGTATCTAAATTAATCATGAATACAATATCCTCCATGTAAAGGTTGTTCTTTGTAAAATTTAATGCAATTCTGCTTCCTTCATATAGACTTGTTTCTACGTCTTTTATATATAATAAAACATGCCTAAGATCTCCATAGTCGTCTTTTCCCACAACAAGAAATCTTCTCTTACCCTTACTTGGTGATCCATTTGAAAATACCTTCAATTGGTTCTTATAAACTAGTAAATGCGTTTGAAACACAGTGGCATTTACGTTCTTTGCACAGTCCACGAACTGGCTTCTGTGGAAGGTATTTGACATATCAAATACACGCCTTATGCCGGAGCAGTCAACAGACAGGTCTTTATTTTGCACATTTGAAACAGCAATCCCACCGGTTGCATAAACGATTACCAATCCATCGAACTTGTTTTCATAATTTGCATTAACTAGTGTACCATTATCGATAGTTAGGCCTACCGGATTATTTCTACCATACAAATTGTCACATGCATCCATATAGGTACCACTCGTCACACATATAATACTCCGTCCCTTAGACCACTCTAAATACCTTTTGTATACACTGTTACCACCATAATCAGCTGCTGCGAAGTATTTTGCTTTCACCTTTTGACCTGAACGGTTCATGTTGACATATTGTATTTTGACTCCTTCAGATTCACCCCTCCCGATTTCAACCAAATTGACATCATAGCTTACAACATTTGATGACGTGAGACCCAAAAAATAAAACAATATATACGTTATTAGCCTATTTGTCATATTATTTATTATTTTTTACAACAACTCGTCGCAATAGTAAAATCACAGATTGAGTAACCGAAAAAATCACAATTATAGAAGCAACAATAAGTAAGATTTTAATCCATAATGGAGTAACAATAAGAAACCGATTCAATAGATACCCCAATTTTGCGTTGCTAAGATTTTCAACCACCTTGGTTATATTGTCTTCTTTCGTAGCAATAGCATACCCATTATCAAACATACTATTCTTTAGGTATTGTACCGAGTAACTATACCTGTTTAACCGGGCATTATCAATACCATTTGATAAAGTATCTGCAATCGTCTGTAAAAGATTCTCCCCGATGTAGCGGATAACAGGCTCATTGTATTTATCTAGGAATTGTAAAGCAGTCAGATTTTCAGCAAATCGAATGGCATTGTTTATTTGAACTGGTGAATCTACACTCAATGGATTTAACCGATACAGGGTATCGGTAAAATATTCGTAAAGTTCATTTCGATTGTTATCAGCATCAAAATGTTGATCTACCAATGCCAGAATATTAATGAGTTCGTCTACCTCAAATCTAGTGTCGTAAAAGTCCTCCAGTAAATCTCCCGGTATTCTCCATAGTCCGGCAGCGGTGTCTAAAATAACATCCTCTTCACTTAAGGAGCTAACAGGCAATGAATGATACGGCATGATTTCCGGATCGTTATAATCGGCAGTAACAGCCGCATATATAACGATTGCGGCAATTGAAGTCACCGACCCAAGAACAAATCCAAATACGTATTTCATATCCAACCCATTACGCATGTAAAATGATGGTTGCAAAACCATCAGGTTCATTTTATGGAAACTTCTTATTTCCGCTGAAGTTATATCAGCAGAAAGCATGAAATTACTCAATAAACCTAAATGACCTATCTGGTAAAAATAGTTTTTGAAAACTTCACTTAAATTTACGGTTTATCGTTTTGCCATTTGTAATTTGATAAAAGAAGAAGAGTTATCTATATATGTTATTAATGCTCATTCTTCGTAAGTTTAGATAATCATTCAAATCGAATCCGGAAGGTTTTAGGGACTTTTAAATAGCATAATTATGAGAATCATTCAACTCGTCATTTTACTACTGTCAACATTAATCGGATTGGCACAAGTGCCACAAGGCATCAAATATCAAGCCATTGCAAGGAGCAACCAAGGACAGGTGGTGACCAATCAAATTGTTAGTTTAGAAATTGCGATTTTAAGAGGTAGCCCTGTCGGACAAGTTCAATACGTTGAAACGCATAGGCCAACAACCAATGAGTTTGGGCTATTCACTATAGTGATTGGGGAAGGCACAGCCTCTCAGGGAAGTTTTAGCGATATTGACTGGTCATTGGGCGAGTATTTCCTGCGAAGTTCGATGGACATGAACGGTGGTAATAATTACGCCTTTATGGGGACCTCACAATTATTATCTGTTCCCTATGCACTGTATGCCGAAAGAACCGGTAAAAGTGACAATGATTTCGATCAGGATAGCACGAATGAGTTGCAAACATTGAATTTAACAGGCACTACCCTTAGCATAAGTAATGGCAACTCCGTACAGTTGGGCGGCACTGTAGATTTGGATGGTGATCCAACCAATGAGATACAACAGCTGTCATTAAATGGCACACAGTTGAACTTGTCCAATGGCGGGGGCACCATTTCACTGCCTGCAGATAATGACGGTGACCCTTCAAATGAGCTTCAGCAATTATCCTTGAATGGGAATCTATTAGAATTATCAAACAACGGCGGCAGTATCCAACTGCCACCAGATGGTGATAGTGATTCAACGAATGAAATTCAGACCATAAGCAGCAGCGTGAATGGCACTGAAAGGACTATATCCCTGTCTCAGAGCAACGCAACTGTAGTAGATGTGGCTGATAATGATAATGATGCCGGCAATGAACTTCAAGATCTTACTTCAACAAAAGTTGGAAATGTAGTATCGATTGAAATATCTAATGGATTAGGAACAAGTATAAATTTAGACGATTTAGATGCGGATCCATCTAATGAATTGCAGGTATTAAGTTTGAATGGTGACAGCTTGTCTCTATCAAATGGGGGTGGAACCGTAATTATATCCCAATCAACTTATAATGAATGTATTTTAACCACAGACACGAATTTCGTACCGGGATATAATTATTTAGGGACAGAAATTAACGAAGCATCGAAATTAGTAATGAATAAATCAATCATACCAATCGCTTCTATAACATCATTTACCCCTATTGTTGGAATAGCTGGTGATAATATTTTAGTTCTAAATGGAAATAATCCTAATTCATATCGATATAGTCCAAGTAATGGGAACTGGTCAAGTAATATACCAACCCCTCAACTTAGTAGGGCAAGTGTAACATCAATGCAAAGAACAACATATATTTTTGGAGTAAACGGAACAAGTACTATCCAAAAATATGATACACTCAGCAATTCATGGGTTAATGCTGGAAGCTTACCCTCCGTAATGCTTGATAATTGCTCATGTTCAGATGGACAAAATGCATTTATTGCTGGAGGTAGATCTTCCAATAATGCTGCTTTGACAGTTTTTTACAAGTATATTTCCGTCACACAAAGTTTTATAGTTTTACCTACAATGCCATTCAACGTATACAATGGATCTTGCTTCATATTAGAAAACATCTTGTATATAATTGGAGGAACAAGAATATCAGGAAGCACACATACGCCAAATAATAATATACTGAGATATGATATAATAAATAATACATGGTTGCAAACCGTTTTTCCATTCCCAACTTCAAACACAACTGGAGGTAGTAACAACTGGAACATAGCTCCGGTTATTAACCATAACATAGCGTATTTCTTCAACATGTCATCGTCAAATATATACAATAATAGCAATACTTATTCGCATTATTTATCAAACAATATTTACTTGTTTGATTCAAAAAATGAAGTGTTTTTAGCAACAAACATTATGCCCTTGCGAAACGGCGGGAGATTTTCCACAATAGAACTGAATAATATCATATACTTTTTCCCTTCGATTGACACTAATAATAAATACTTTTATAAAGTAATTTCGCCAAATAAAGTTCATTTACACTGTAAATAAAAAAACGTTCCAATTTGTCCAATAATGGGTTAGACGAAAATTTACAAATAACTATGAAAAAAAATAATTGGGATTATGAAATATTCCGGCGTAATGTGAAACATCAGGGCTACAATCCTGCCCTGATGATGTAAATGGTAGGTGCCCTCGATTACTTCTATGGAATACCGACAGAAAAGGTGAAGAAGATCGCTATAGAAATCGCCAGGATCTGAGCACGAGGGATAAGCCCCGATAAGGATGGATACACCCTACCTTCCATAGTTGGCGAGACTTTTTCCGGATTCAGACTTCTGGCATATTACTATGTCAGTTAGGCTATTGCACCTCCGGAAATGCTTCCTGAACTTCAATTACCCTATGATTAAGAATACCAGTCTGCCCTGCAAATGAAAAAACCAGGACGAGAATATCGTGAAAGATGATACCGCTTATGTTCTGGTAGACGACTATGAGTTTTGCCAAGTTGATTACCGGGTTCCTTTGTTGATGGCAACACAATGGGGCATTTTTCCAATCAGCGCTTCCTATCCTAATCTCCTGAATGATTTAATTAGACTTGAGGGTCTCGACAACCAGCCAATCTTTGCCTTCATGAACTAAGGTTATCTTTCCGACCGGGAGCGCCTGGGAATCTTCGAATTAAAGAATGTGAATGGTATCTTAGAGAAGATCCCAAATAAGGAGGCGCACATCGATCTTCGGCTTTGGTATAATGGTGAGGAATTGCGCCCAAATGGCCCCAAGATGACATACCGGTTTACAAAACCCTTAGTTTAAATGGTTTATTCAGCACCAAAAAATATGCCTGAATATGAATCAAACTCCGATTCATGAAATCATCCCACAGATATTCCACAATCAGGTTCAAACACCAGACATTGAACAAACATATAGTATCTCATTCCTGTAAAATCAGCACCAGCAAAATACGCTATCAGAGTAAGACCCAGCTAAACCCCCTACCCTCGATCTCACCGGTATAGTCAAGCAGCGTATTGCCTTCGAAAGTGAACTGCGAACGCTCAAATACCATGAGGAAGATGAAGTGCAGGGCGATCAAAGCCAAACCTTGTGTGCGTACGCCCAAGAATCCCAACTGGTGACGGCCATAAGAGCGGATAGCTACTCCATAGCCGCATACCGCTGCTGCAAGGCAGTGATAATCTGCTGCACAACACCTCGCTTGAATTGCATGATCACGAATCCATCATAAAACCTGTTCTGCCTCACGATTACTGTAAGAAGCTTGCAGAGGGTAATGGTATCGAGGGCTGAAAAGTCCGTATCGGTGTTATCGAGGATCTCACGTCCTGCCTCCCAGGAAGTCCAATCAAAAACAGGCAATAAATCGAGATCATGCAAAACTTGCACTACTCTCGACACTACTTCGGTGGAAATCCAATATGGTGCCCGTAAACTGCCATCAGATTGATTCTCTATACCATGGAATTCACCAAAGTTGGTCGTTTCCTCTAGCTCTGGCAGCAAAGAAAACAGTCTCCCCCACTCTGCCGGTGAAAGGGACTCTAAATGTGCTTGAAAGTGCTCAAGTGACGGCATATAAAGTAGGTGTAAGGATCTGTGACATGGGATTTAGAAAGCATGAGGAGCTATTGCGCTACTATTCAGATCAAATCTCTTTGAAAAAGTGTGCCAACAAATCACGAATTTTCCAATTATTGGTAAAT